>NZ_JBWXNG010000013.1:0-195828 GCF_056627435.1 Pseudomonas sp. 2 | reverse complement strand
GGTGCGGCATTCCGACTTTTCCAAGTAACTCGACGAAGTCGAAACAGATCTGACGTTAGGAAGAACGCTCTTGATCTTGATCTTGATCTTGCCCCAGTCACCCCCTCCCCACCCCACTTTAAAAATATTTTCATTATTTTCTGAAAATCCCCCGACCTGCCCCGTCTTCTCCTCCGCGCGCAGCAATTGAGATTTATTCGTATTCAATTTTTGCCGGATTTCCGGCGCGGGGATGCTGTATGCCTTACCTCTACCACCAGCCGTCCAAGGGTTGGAAACGCCTGACCCGGACAGCCAGCTCCAGCCTGCTCGGCGCCTGCTGCGCGTTGACTGTGTTGCCGCATGCCCAGGCTCAGGAACTGACCCTCGAAACGCCAACCCACACCCTGGCGCAAGTCCACGAATTCGCCATTCCCGCACAGGACCTGGCCAGCGCACTGATCGCTTTCGGCCAGGCCAGCGGCGTGCAGATCAGCGTCGACCCGCGTCTGGTCAGCGGTCTGAATTCTGCCGGCGTCAAGGGCAGCCTGAGCGCTGAAGTCGCCCTCTCGCGCCTGCTGCAGGGCACCGGGATCGGCTGGAACTACGCCCAGGACAGCGTCGAATTCTACCGCCAGCCTACCGAAGCCAAAGCGGGCGAACCGGTGGAGCTGCACAACACCGTGGTGCTCGGCTACACCCAGGAAAACACCTACCAGGGCGCTACGGTCATCGACCAGAAAGCGATCCAGGCCTTTCCCGGCGCCAACGGCGACATCACCACCCTGCTGCAGATGCACCCCAGCGTGCAGTTCAGTTCCAGCCAGCAGAATTCCAACACGCCGGGGGAAATCGACCCGGCCGACATCAGCATCAACGGCGCCAAGTTCTACCAGAACAACTTCATGATCGACGGCATCTCGATCAACAACGACCTGGACCCCGGCGCCCACGGCTACAGCGAAACCCGCCAGTTCGACGCCGCGCCCAGCCGCTCCCACGGCATCGCGCTGGACGCCGACCTGCTGCAGGAAGTGAAGGTCTATGACAGCAACGTGCCGGCCGAGTACGGCGGGTTCAACGGTGGCGTGGTCGACGCCATCACCCGCCGCCCCACCCAGGACCTGCACGGCAAGGTGTCGTACGCCATGAGCCGCTCGGCCTGGACCCGTTACCACATCACCGAAGACGACAAGGAAAGCTTCGACAACGCCTCCAACGAGCAATACCAGCCCGAATTCGAGAAGACCACCCTGCGCGGGATGCTCGAAGGCCACATCACCGAGGACTTCGGCGCCATCGTCAGCTTCTCGCAGAAGCGCTCGACCATTCCGCTGAACAGCTACGAGGGCGGCTACAACAGCCCCAATGGCGACAACCGCCAGGACCAGACCCGCCAGCTCGACAACTACATGCTCAAGACCTACTGGAACGTCAACGACCGGCTGACGCTGGATGGCTCGTTCGTCAAGGCGCCCCAGGAGAACAGCTACTTCCGCGCCAACGCGCGGGACTCTGAATTCACCAACATCAACGGTGGCTGGCAGGGCTCGCTCAAGGCCACCTGGGAAGGCGACAACGCGCGCTGGACCCACACGCTGGCGATGACCGACCTCAACAGCTCGCGGGACTCGCAATCCAGTGACCTGATCAGCTGGTACTACTCCTCGGTGAAGAACTGGGGCAACCCGGTCAGCAACACCTCGCGCAGCATCATCGGCTCGTTCGGCAACCTGGAGCAGACCCAGAAAGGCGTCACCTACGGGCTCAAGGCCGACTGGCAGTCGTTCCAGTTCGCCGGCACCACCCACCAACTGGTCAGCGGCATGGACCTGACCTACACCCGCGCCACCTGGGAGCGCCCGACCACCGCCACCTCGGCCACCATGTCGCGGCGCGACAACGGCACCTGCGCCAGTGGCGACACGTTGTGCTCCGAGGGAACCCTGCTCAATGGCAACACCCGCCAGTGGGCCACCTCGCGCTATGTCTATGGCGCGGGCAAGATCGACATGGAAGAAAACAAGTACGCCTTCTACCTGCAGGACAGCATCCAGATCGGCAAGCTCGGCCTGCGCCCCGGCCTGCGTTTCGAAGGCGACGACTACATGGACAAGCAGAACCTGGCGCCGCGTTTTGCCGGTGACTACGACTTCTTCGGCGATCGCAGCAGCGTGCTGGTGTTCGGCGCCAACCGCTACTACGGGCGCAACCTGTTCAAGTACCGTCTTGCCGATGGCCGTCAGGGGCTCAACACGCAATACCTGCGCACCAGCGAGACCGGCGCCTGGAGCGCCACCCAGGTGAAAAACCTGAACAAGCTGAGCAGCCTCGATGTGCCCTACGATGACGAGTGGACCCTGGGCCTGGACCAGCGCTGGCTCGACACCGACTTTCGCCTCAAGTACGTGCACCGCGAAGGCAAGGACAAGATCGTCCGCGCCTCGTCCCGGGTGCAGGGGCTGCAGGCCGCCGAAGGCTACGACAGCATCTACTACACCTACACCAACGAGGGCTCCAGCGAGAGCGACACCATCACCCTGAGTGTCACGCCGCTGCAGGAACTCAAATGGCTGGGCACCCACACCAGCGTGCAACTGGCCCTGGACTGGTCGAAATCCAAGGACGCGTACGGCACCTACGACTCAGGCATCGACGCCGACCAGTACGCCGACAACGACGTGCTCTACAAAGGCAAGCGCATTGCCTACAGCGAGTTGCCGGCCAGCGACTTCAACCGCCCCTGGACCGCGCGGCTGACCACCATCACCGAGATCCCCCAGTGGAACATTACCCTGAGCAACTTCCTGCGTTATCGCGGCGCCTATGAGCAACTGATCGACACGGGCGACACCGCGACCGTCGGCAACGACGACCTGGCCGTGTACGACACCGCCAAGGTGAAAGCGGCGCCGACCTGGGACATGCGCGTCAACTGGGACATCCCCACCGGCAAGGACCAGGCGCTGTTCATGGCCGTCGACGTGACCAACGTCACCGACCACGTCAACGAGATTGTCAGCAGTTCCAGCACCCGCTCCACCTCCTACGAGATCGGCCGCCAGTACTGGCTGGAAGTCGGCTACCGCTTCTGATCCCACCTTCCCCTACCGTGGATACCCTGATGAACAAGATGATCGCGGGCCTGCTCGGCCCGCTGTTACTGGGCGCCTGCGCGTCTGCACCGGCACCTGAACAGGCCCCGCTGCCATGGGACGCCCATGTGCTCCGCGGGCAACTGGCCAACGGCCTGGAATACCGCCTGGTGCGTGACAGCAGCCAGGCCTCGCGCCTGGACCTGCGCCTGACCGTGCGCGCCGGTTCCGTGGACGAAGACGACGATCAGGTGGGCGTGGCGCACATGCTCGAACACCTGACCTTTCGCAGCCGCGCCGGCCAGCCACAGACGCTGCGCGAGCAGATGAGCGCACTGGGTTGGGTGCAGGGACGCAATTACAACGCGGTGACCAACTACGACCGCACTCAGTATCTGCTCAGCCCGCCCGCCGGCAGTGCCCAGGCCCCCCAGGCGCTGGAGAAACTGGCGCAACTGGTGTTTGCCGCCGACTACACGGCCGAGGACCTGGAACGCGAACGGCCGATCGTCATCGAGGAATGGCGTGGCGGCCTGGGCGTTGCCCAGCGCATGAACGAACAGCGCACCGCCTCGCAACGCACCGGCTCGCGCTACCCGGCCCATCGCACCATCGGCAATGAAGCCGCGATCCGCGCCGCGCAGTTGTCCCAGCTCACGCGCTTTCAGCAACGCTGGTACCGGCCCAACAACATGATTCTTTCGGTGGTCGGCGATTTCGAGCCACAGGCCATGCTTGAGCAAGTGCAACAGGCCTTCGGCGGCGCAGTCGCCAAGCCGGTGCCCAGCCGCGAGCAGCGCGAACTGGTGCTGGATTCGCAGCTGAAAATCTTCCGCCTGCAAGACCCGCAAACCGGCAGCAACCAGGTTTCGCTGCTGTTGCGCCTGCATGAACCGGACAGCCGCGGCACCACGCCGAACGGTATTCGCGAACGCCTGCTGGATCGCATGACCCTCGCTGCGCTGAGCGCCGAATTGCGTGCTCAGCCATTGCCGCCAGGCGTACGCAGCCTGGCGGTGCAGAAGACCCTGATCGGCGAGCGCTCCAGCGTGCTCGGCGTGGCGGCAGCGGTGGAAGGCAACGCCCACGACACGGCCCTGCGCCAGTTGCTGACCGAGCTTGAACGCCTGCGCCAGCATGGTTTCAGCGAAGCCGACCTCACCCGCGAACGCGCGCGCATCCAGGTGCTGGGCGACAAGATGCTGGGCAAGGAAACGCTGCGCTCTTTCGAGGACTGGGTCACCACCTTGAACGATGCCGCCATTCAGGACCGCAGCGTGGTCGACCCGCACGCGCTTGCCCGGCGCTATCTCGAAGAACTGGCCAGCATCGAGCGCGCTGACCTGAACGCACGCCTGCGCCTGTGGCTGTCGAGCCCCGATCAAGTCCTTCAATTCACCGCTCCCGGGCGCACCGCGGTGCAGGTACCGAGCGTGGCCGATGTCCAGCGTGAGCAGCAGGCCATCTCCCGAACCGCACTGCCCGCCCCCTTGCCCGTGAACGCCGAGCCCCTGCCAAAGGCCACGGCTGCCTACGTCCCGACCTCGCCGCCGCTGCCCGGCAGCATCACAGCCCGGCGTACGTTCAAGGCGCAGAACGTCGAGCACTGGACCTTGAGCAACGGCGACCGCCTGGTCTGGCTGCGTCGTAATGCCGAGAACGGCCAATGGCGCCTGCAAGCGGACTCCCCTGCCGGTTACGACGTTTCGGACATTGCACCATGGCGTGCGCAGATGGCCGCGCAACTGGGCAGCCAGAGCGGCCCGTCGCGCACCAGCGCCGACACCCTGAGCCTCTGGCGCAACCAGCGGCATGTGCCGTTGAGCGTCGAACACAGCGCCACCCGCCTGCAATTGAACGTGACCAGTGACGGCAGCGCAGGCAGCCTGACGGCCCTGTTGCGCAGTTACCGATTGAGCCAGACACCGGCCCGGATCGACCCGACGCTGTTCAGCGAGGCTCAGGCCGACCTGATCAAACGCAGCGACAGCGGCCTGGATGACATCCGCAACCGCCAGGCCACCGCGCTGCGCCAACTGCGTTTTGGCGGCGATCATTGGCAGACACCGGATGCCGAGCAGTTGCAGGAGCTGACCGGCGACGAGCTGTTCACTGACTGGCAGCAGATGACCGGCGCGCCAGTGACCTACTACCTGATGGCCGACGTCGCGCCACAGGCGCTGGAAAAGGCCGTAGCTGAAGAGTTGGCCAACCTGCCTCGCTCGGCCGCGAAACCGGCTGCCGCGCCCGCCCGCTCCTTGCAGCAACCCGGCGAGAGACGCAGCGACCTGGCCATCGCCCTGGAACCCAGAGCCGTGTTGCAGGCCCACAGTTTCAGCGCCATGCCCTGGTCCCCCGAGGCCGCGGCGCAAGTGGCCGCGCTGCGTGACCTGGCCAATCAGCAACTCAAGCAACGGCTGCGTGGCGAAGCCAGCGGCATCTACCGGCTGACCTTCGACAGCGAACTGAACCCCGACACCCAGCGCATCGAAAGCCACCTGAGTTTTACCTGCGACCCGGCCCGCGCGGATGAACTGTGGGCACTGGCGCGGCAGACCCTGGCCCACCTCGATCAGTCAGTCAGCCCAGCCTGGGTCGCGCAGGCCCGCGCCGAACTGCGCCGCCAAGAACGCGCACGCCTCGACGACCCCACCACCCAGTGGCGGCGCCTGCTGCTCAGCGAGCGGCATTGGGGCGACCCGCGCTACCTCTCGACCCAGGCCGCCTTGCCCGAAGCGATCCGCATCGCGGCATTGAAGCCCATGGCGAACCGCCTGTTCGAGCCGCGCAATCAGGTGCTGCTGCGCCTGCTACCACGGCCTGACGCGGGAGCCACGCCACAATGAACCGCCTGCGCATGTTCTACCGGCTGGCCGCGCCTTTCTGGCAGGACCGTCGCCAGTGGCTCGGCTGGCTGTTGCTGGGCAGCGTGATCGGCCTGGGGTTGCTGATCGTGCAGATCAACGTGTTGATCAACGCCTGGAGCAAGACCTTCTACGACACCCTGGGCGAGTTCAACACCGACGCGCTGTATGCGTTGATGGGCCCGTACGCGCTGTATCTGGCCGCCTACGTGCTGGTGGTGGTGGCGCTCGACTGGTTGCGCAAGGACCTGGGCCTGCGCTGGCGCCAGGCAATGACCCTGCGCATGACCGACGCCTGGCTGGCCGATCAGGCGTTCTATCGGCTGGGGCTTGCAGGGGAACCCGACAACCCCGACCAACGGATTGCCGAGGACGTCGACCTGGTGGTCGATCTGAGCATCGAACTGGTGGCCTCGTTCATCATCAACATGGCGCAGGTCGGCGCCTTCATGAGCATCCTCTGGCAACTGTCCGGCGTGCAGACCTTCACCCTGCTGGGCCACAGCATCACGATCGAAGGTTATCTGGTGTGGATCGTCGTGCTCTACACCTTCGCCGGCAGCCTGATTACCCACTGGGTCGGCCGGCCACTGCATCAGTTGAACGTCGACCGCCAGCACTTCGAAGCGGACTTTCGCGCCAGCCTCTTGCGCCGCCGCGACCACGCCGAGCAGATCGCCCTCTACGCTGGCGAGGCCGTCGAGCGCCGGCACCTGGCCGCGCGTTTTCAGGCCATCGCCGGCAACTGGCGGCAGTTGATGGGCCGTGAGCGCAACCTCAGCCTGTTCGTGGTCAGCTACGAGCGGGTCAGCCTGATCATCCCGGTGTTCGCCGCACTGCCGGTGTTTCTAGCCAAGACCATCACCTTGGGCGGGCTGATGCAGATTCGCAGCGCCTTCAGCGCCGTGCAGGGCTCGCTCAGCTGGTTCATCAAGCTCTACCCCAAACTGATGCGCTGGAGTGCAGCGGTGGAGCGACTGGGCCAGTTCGAGCAGGCGATCAATCACAGCCGCGCCCAGGCCAGGCCCGCACAGACGGGCCCGGCCTTGCGCACCCAGGCGCTGGATATCCTGCGTCCGGACGGCAGCCCACTGCTGTCGAACGTCGAGCTTCACGCCCCGCCCGGCCAATGGCTGCAGCTGGCCGGGCCAAGCGGCATCGGCAAATCGACCCTGCTGCGCACGCTGCACGGGCTGTGGCCACACTACCGCGGGCACTGGCAACTGCCCGCCGGACGCAACCTGCTGCTGCCGCAAAAGCCTTACCTGCCGACCCTGCCCTTGCGCGAACTGCTGGCCTACCCGTCGCTCGTCATACCGGACGATGGGTCGTTGGTCGATGCGCTGAAAACAGTGGGACTGCCCACCCTGGCCGAACGCCTGGGAGATCAGGTCGAGTGGGCACGGGAGCTGTCCGGCGGCGAGCAGCAGCGCATCGGTATCGCCCGCGCCTTGCTGTACGCGCCCGACACCCTGTACCTGGACGAAGCCACCAACCAGCTGGATGATCGCAGCGCCCAGGCGTTGCTGACGACCCTGCGCCAGCGCCTGCCCGCTTGCACGCTGCTGGGCGTGACGCACCAGTCGGCGCTGACCGGGCTGTTCGATCGCTGCCACAGATTGGACAGCCAACCCGAGACCGCGCCTGCCTGACCTGCCCAATCCGCTTACGGGTCAATCTGGTTACTGGTCAAAACCGCCATCAGTCGAGCGGGTCAGCGCCTCCCACTGCTCGATGTCCTTGAGCGCCTGCGCAAGCCTGCTGCGCACAAGGTTCAAGGCATCGCTGCCCAGCAGCAAATGAGCCGGCGGGTTGGCGCTGTCGATCAGCGTCAACATGGCTTGCGCAGCCTTGCGTGGGTCGCCGAGCTGCTTGCCGCTCTTCTCTTCGCGGGCCTGGCGAACGGGGTTAAAGCTTTCGTCGTAGTCCGCGATGCTGCGGGGCGTGCGCTGCATCGAACGGCCGGCCCAGTCGGTGCGGAACGAGCCCGGCGCCACCGCGGTGACCTTGATGTTGAACGGGCTCAGCTCCTTGCTCAGGGTGTCCGAAATCCCTTCCAGGGCGAACTTGCTGCCGCAGTAATAAGCGATACCCGGCATGGTGATGGTGCCGCCCATGGAGGTGATATTGATGATGTGGCCGTTGCGGCGCTGACGGAAATACGGGACAAACGCCTTGGTCACGGCGACCGCACCGAAGACGTTCACGTCGAACTGACGACGCATCTCCGCCAGCGGCGACTCCTCGAAAATCCCTTCATGACCGTAGCCCGCGTTATTGACCAGCACATCCACCGGGCCGTGGCGGGATTCGACCTCGGCCACGACGCTGTCGATGCGCTCGAAGTCGGTGACATCCAGAATCACACCGTGGGCGCGCTCCGCCGACAGGGCTTCGAATGCCTGCAGCGCTTGCTGATTGCGCACCGTGCCGATGACCCGATGTCCTGCCAACAGCGCCTCGCTGGCGAGTGCCTTGCCGAAGCCGCTGCTGATGCCGGTGATGAACAGGGTTTTACGGTTGCTCATTACAGAGTCCTCCTGGTTGATGGGTCTCATGGTAGAGGCCAGCAGCCGCACCACCCATGCCGGATCATCTGCAAGCCTTGCCTATTCCTATCAGGGGGCGATGGAAAATCATTCATGCCGATGCCATTGAACCGGCCATTGTTGCCAAAAAGCTGAACAGTGAATTCGACCCGCACCGCGTAGTCGGCCGTCGAGCGCGAAGGTACTTTTTCCCTCGTCACTTTTTCACTCAGGTTCAGGAAATCTCATGGCTGACAACGGCATTCAAGCACTCAACGGCATCAACGTTGGGGCCCTGCAGCAATTCGCGCAGCAAGTGCGCGATAACCCGGCCAAGGGCGCCATTCGCTTCAACGTCAAGACGACATGGCAGGGCCAGACACGGACGGTGGCGCGCGTCGACCATTACCAACTGGGAGGCGAAAAATACCCACGGCATTTCGAGATCACTGCCGACGAGCCGGCGCAGTTGCTTGGGCAGGACACGGCGCCGAACCCGCAGGAACTGCTGATGGCGGCGCTGAACGCCTGCATGTCGGTCGGCTATGCGGCGAATGCCGCCGCCATGGGCATCACCCTGCATAGCCTTGAAATCGAAACCGAGGGTGAGCTCGACCTGCGCGGATTCCTGGGCCTGGACGACAGCGTCAACCCCGGCTACGACGAAGTCCGTTATGTGGTGCGCCTGCGTACCGATGCCTGCCGTGATCGGGTTGAAGAATTGCACGCGCTGGCGACAAGAACGTCGGTCAACCTGGCCAACTTCTCCAAGGCGATCCGCATGGTCGAGAGACTGGAAATCATCGACGCCTGAGTTCCAACCTGCAACTTCAAACTTTCAATTCGAGCACATATGAAACTCTATTACTCCCCTGGCTCCTGCGGACTGTCCCCGTCTATCGTGCTGCGCGAGGCATCGCTTGCCTTCGATCTGATCAAGGTCGACTTCGCCACGAAAACCACCGTTGAAGGCAATTATCTTGAAGTGAACCCGAAAGGTTTCATTCCAACGCTGGTGCTCGATGACGGTCACCTCATTACCGAGGGTGCGGTCATTGTGCAATGGATCGCCGACCAGTACCCGGATCTCAAGCTGCTGCCGGCCTTCGGCACGCAGCAGCGCTATCGCGCGCTGGAATGGCTGAACCTCATCGCCACCGACCTGGCCAAGGGCATGTCGACCATGTTCCAGCCGTTCTTCGACGACGCGGCGAAAACCCGTTACGCCGAGGACTATCTCAAAGGACGGTTTGCCTTCGTCGAAGCGCACCTGTCGAGCAACGACTACGTGCTTGGCAGCGAATTCTCGGCACCTGACGCCTACCTCTACAACGTGCTGAGCTGGCCACCTCGCGTGGGTATCGACATGTCCGTCTACCCGGCCATCGAGCGCTTCATGCAGCGCATGGAGCAACGGCCCAGTGTCCAGGCCGCACGCGCAGCCGAGGGCCTTGCGGCGCGCTGAACACTCAGCCGATCGCCTGTCGCCAGCCGGGATCAAGGGCTGGCGGCAGCAGTCATTCATTCGGCGCTCAACCAGCGCCGAGCTTCTTTATTTAAAGGAATCCAAGATGATCGCTGAACAGTGCAATGGGTTGTCGGTGCAGGTCCTGCCCGTGCTCGATGACAACTATATTTTCCTGATAGAGGACAGGCGCACCGGCGCGTTGGCCGTGGTCGACCCTACCGAGGCAAGCCCCGTACTGGATGTGCTGGAGGGAAGGCGCGTGGACCTGATCCTCAATACTCACCATCACTGGGATCACGTGTCAGGCAACACCGAGATCAAGCGCAAAACCGGGGCGCGGGTCATCGGCCCGGCAGCCGAGGCGGATGATATCCCGGGCCTGGATCGAGGCGTGGTCGGTGGCGATACGATCGAATTCGCCGGGCATGTTGCCGTGGTGATCGACGTGCCAGGCAATACCATCGGGCACATCGCCTTCTGGTTCAAGGAAGCCGGACTGCTCTTCTCGGGCGACACCCTTTTTCACCTTGGCTGCGGGCGGGTGCAGGAAGCGACGCCGGCCCAGATGTGGACCTCGCTCGACAAATTGAGGTCGCTGCCGCCGGAAACACTCATCTACTCCTCACACGAATACGCCGCCAAGAACGCCCGCTTCGCGCTCACCATCGAACCGGACAACACTGACCTGCACCAGCAGATCAAGCTGATCGAGGAAAAGAGGCAGGCCCGAATGCCGACGGTTCCTTCGACCCTGGCAACCGAGCTTACGGCCAATCCGTTTCTGCGCGTCGATCAGGATTCCGTACGTCGACGCCTGAATTGCCAGGCGGGCGCCAACTGGGAGGTCTTCGCCCAACTGCGCCGTATGAAGGATGCGTTCCTTTAGCCAAACACATCAGTGCCCGGTCCGGCTGGGCAACCCTGATTTTTGCAATAGATAATTCCACTCAGGATAAGAATCCCTTGTCAGGTCGCTACAGGAGATTCAAACCGCCAGCTCGCCTGGGCATCGCGTACGACCTCGCTGACCCAGTCAACGAACGCCCGCACGGTCGGTGACAGGTGTCGATTCTTCGGATAGAGCACTGACAGCGGGACGGCTGGCGAACTGTAATTCGTGAGCACACGTACCAGCCGACCGTCCGCCAGATGATCACGCACCATGTAACTGCCTGCACGGATCAGCCCCAACCCTTGCTCAGCGGTCGCGACGTAGGCGTCGGTATCGTTGACGATCAGTTGTTCGCGCACCCTGACGCAGCGGTACTCGCCATCGACCACGAAGTGCCAGTCCAGGGTCCGGGCGGTTCGCGACGACAGATATCCCACTGCCCAGTGATCGGCCAGGTCTTCCAGCGTCTTGGGCTCGCCATGGGCGGCAAGGTAGTCGGGCGAAGCGCAGGTCACCCATTCGAACGCGCCGATTCGCTTGGCGACCAAGGTGGCTGAGTCTTCCGGTGTGCCGGCACGAATCACGCAGTCGATCCCCTCCTGCACCAGCTCGACCGTACGATCGCTCACGCTCAGGGTCAGCTCGATGTCGGGAAAACGCGTCTGAAACTCCTTGAGCCTTGGCAGCACCACCAGCCTGGCCAACGACAGGGTCATGTCGACGCGCAACCGACCGCGCGGCGTTCCGGCCGAACCGGGAAAGCTGGACTCGACCGCTTCGATATCCGCCAGCAGCCGGCGGCAGTGATCGTAATACTGCGTGCCGTCAGCCGTCAGACTGATATGCCGGGTGGTGCGTCGCAGCAGGCAGACGCCCAGAAAGGTCTCCAGGTCCTTGACCGCGCGGGTGACCCGTGAAGGCGGCAATGACAGGCTGTCGGCTGCGCGGCTGAAACTGTGCATTTCGACCACACGGGCAAAAATCTGCATCGACTGGAAACGATCCACTGGGCTGCTCTCCTGCCTGGGAAGTTTATTGCCGCTTGGGCAATAAGTATGAGTGTTGCGTGGCGCCGCCAAGCAAATACGGATCGAACGCTCCGCCTCGCCAAGCCATCTCACAGGGATAATTCCAAATGAGGCAATAACATTAGCCAGATTTCGATCTAGATGTCCATGGTCGGCGTGCCCAGACTGAAGTCCTTCCACTTCACCGGGCATGCCCTCATGAAAACATTCAAGAAGTCCCACCTGGCAGGGCTGGCGGTTTCAATCTCCGCAGTCACCACAGGGACGACCCTCCTCGGTGACCGCGCGGACGCGCACGCCGAAACGACCACAAACCTGCCGGTCGTCACTTACCAATCCGCTCAACAGCGTCCGGTCTCGGATGTGCAGCAATACACCGGACGCCTGGAAGCCGTGGACGTCGTCGACGTGCGCCCACGGGTTGCGGGCACCTTGCTGACGGTGCACTTCAAGGCCGGCCAGCATGTGCGCCAGGGCGACCTGTTGTTCAGCATTGATCCGGCGCCCTATGAGACTCAAGTCAGGCAAGCGCAAGCCAACCTTGCCGGCATCGAGGAACGCGGGCGCCTGGCCCGGATCGAGCAGGCGCGCACCAGCCGGTTGCTGGAATCGAACGCGGTGTCGCGCAGGGATTTCGATTCCCGCGACAACGCGGTGCGCGAAGCGGCGGCGGCCTTGAAAGGGGCCGAAGCGGCGCTGGCACAGGCGCAATTGCAACTGGGCTACACCCAGGTTCGCGCCCCCATCAGTGGGCGTATTTCCCGCGCGGAGATCACCGCAGGCAACGTATTGGGAGCCGGCGGCGACTCGGCGCCACTCACTCGCATCGTCTCCGACGACAAGCTCTACGCCTCGTTCAATCTGGACGAACAGAGTTACCTGAAAATCATCGCGCCATCGTTGCACAGCGGTGCGCAGGCGCTGATCGACGTGGGCCTGGCGAACGACGACGGGTTCCCGTATCCGGCAGTGATCGAGTCGCTCGACAACCGCATGGACACGCGCTCGGGCACCGTGCGCGTGCGGGCGCTGATCAAGCAGGTCAGCCCCGAGATGCTGCCTGGACTGCAAGCACGCATCCGCTTGCAAAGCGCCGTGCCCTACACCGCGGTCACCGTGGACGATGCGCTGGTCGGCACTGATCAAGACCGCAAGTACCTGCTGGTGATCAACGCGCAGAACAAGGTCGAGCGGCGCTTTGTGGAGCTGGGTGCTCTGCACGGTCGCGAACGGGTGGTGCGAAGCGGCATCGAGCCGGGCAGCCGAGTGGTTGTCGACGGGGCTTTCCGTGCCCCGCCGGGTACTGAAGTCGCGCCGGTGTCTGCAAAAGCCTCCACGGCTTCTGCCAGCGAAGCGCCGGGAGGTGAGTCGTGAACATCTCGAAGTTTTTCATCGATCGCCCGATCTTCGCCTGTGTGCTGTCGGCGTTGATCCTGCTGGCGGGCATCGTCTCATCCTTGAACATGCCGGTGTCGGAGTACCCGCAGGTCATCCCGCCGTCGGTGGTGGTGCATGCGCAATACCCGGGCGCCAATGCCAAGACCATTGCCGAGACCGTCGCTGCGCCCCTGGAGCAATCGATCAACGGCGTGCAGGACATGCTGTACATGGATTCCAAAGCCAGCGGCGACGGTCACCTGTACCTGACCGTGACGTTCAAGCTGGGCACTGACCCGGACAAGGCGCAACAGTTCGTGCAGACCCGCGTTTCCCAAGCTCAGGCGCGGCTGCCCGAAGACGTTCAGCGTCTGGGGGTCACTGCGGTCAAGAGCTCGCCGGTGATCACCATCGCCGTGCACATGGTTTCCCCCAAGGGCACCTACGACAACAACTACGTCAGTAACTACGCCATCCTTCATGTGAAGGATCGTCTGGCACGCATCGCCGGTGTCGGTGAAGTGTCGATCTGGGGCCCTGGCGGCTACGCCATGCGGGTCTGGCTGAACCCTGCCGCCCTGGCCGAGCGCGGCCTGAGTGCCAACGACGTCGCAGACGCCATTCGCCGTCAGAACATTCAAGCGGCGGTGGGCGCCGTGGGCAGCTCGCCTACTCCGTCCTCCACTGCCTTCCAGCTTAACGTCAACGCCGATGGCCGCCTCAAGACCCCTGAAGAATTCAGAAGCATCGTCATCAAGTCCGATGCCCAGGGTGCGATCACGCGTCTTGGCGATGTCGCGCGCGTCGAGCTGGGCGCCGAGGATTACGGCCTTCGTGCCACGCTGGACAATGCCCCTGCCGTTGCGGTCGCGGTTCAGGAGGCACCGGGCGCCAACTCGCTGGAAATCTCCCGCGAGGTGCATCGCACCATGGAAGAACTGGCGAAGGACTTTCCGCAAGACCTCATCTATCGCGTCGTCTATGAACCCAGCCGCGCGGTACAAAGCGGTATCGATGCAGTGATCGAAACGCTGCTCGAAGCGGTGGCGCTGGTGGTCCTTGTGGTGTTCCTGTTCCTGCAGACCTGGCGGGCCTCGATCATCCCGCTGCTTGCGGTGCCGATCTCCATCGTCGGCACCTTTACCTTCCTGCTGCTGGCCGGTTATTCGATCAACACCCTGTCGCTGTTCGGCCTGGTGGTGGCGATCGGTATCGTCGTTGACGACGCCATCGTGGTGGTCGAGAACGTGGAGCGAAACATCGCCTGCGGCTTGAGCCCGCGCGAGGCGACCTACCAGGCCATGCGTGAAGTCAGCGGCCCGATCATCGCCATTGCCCTGACGCTTTCGGCCGTGTTTCTGCCGCTGGCATTTCTCAGCGGACTGACCGGTGAGTTCTACCAGCAGTTTGCCGTGACCATCGCCATTTCCACGCTGATCTCGGCAGTGAACTCGCTGACCCTGTCTCCCGCTCTGTCGGCCTTGCTCCTCAAAGGTCACAACGAGGCACCTGATGCGGTGACCCGCGTGACGCAGAAACTGTTCGGGCGTTTCTTTTCGCGGTTCAACCGCAGCTTCGATCACGCCTCGGAGCGCTACGGCGCCAGCGTCGGCGGCCTGGTCAAGCGCAAGGGCGCGATGCTGATCGTGTATGTGGCGCTGTTGGGTGTCACCGCATGGCTGACCGGGCATGTCCCCGGCGGTTTCGTCCCGGCACAGGACAAGGAGTATCTGGTCAGCCTGGCCCAGCTGCCGGAAGGCTCGACGCTCGACCGCACTGAAGCGGTCATGAACCGCATGAACGAAATCGCCCTGAAACACCCTGCCGTCATGGGCACATCGGCTTACAGCGGGCTGTCGATCAACGCAGTGACCAAGAGTTCCAGCACCGCGCTGAGTTTTGTCCTGCTCAAGCCGTTTGCCGAGCGCAAAGGCATCAGCGCCAATCAGGTCGCGGCCGATCTGGGTCGCGAGTTCGCCACCATCGGCAATGCCTTCACCGGGATTTTCCCGCCGCCTCCGGTGTTCGGCCTTGGCACGCTGGGGGGCTTCAAGCTACAGATCGAAGACCGCGCCGACCTCGGTTACGAGGCGCTCTACAGCGCGACCCAGGCCTTCATCAAAAAAGCCTCGGAAGCGCCGGAGCTGGGCCCGCTGTTTTCAACCTACACCGTGAACACGCCGCAACTGAAGGTCGACATCGATCGCGCCAAAGCCCAACAGCTGGGGGTCGATACCCCGGCGATCTTCGACACCCTTCAAGCGTTCCTGGGCTCGTATTACGTCAACGATTTCAACTACCTGGGCCGTGTCTATCAGGTGCGCATGCAGGCCGATGGCCCGTTCCGCGCCAAGGCTGACGACATCGGGCAGCTGCATGTGCGCAGCACCACCGGCGACATGATCCCTATGGCTTCATTGGCACGGATCAGCCAGACCTATGGGCCGGATCAGGTGGTGCGCTACAACGGTTTCACTGCCGCAGACGTCAGTGGCGGCCCCGCGCCGGGGTACTCGTCAGACCAGGCCATGGCGGCGATCCAGCGCATCGCCGCGCAGACGCTGCCGGCCGGCATGAGCTTCGAATGGACGGACCTGACCTACCAACAGATCATCGCCGGCAACTCTGCGATCTGGATACTGCCCCTGTGCGTACTGCTGGTGTTCTTCGTGCTGGCCGCGCAATACGAAAGCCTGACGCTGCCACTGGCGGTCATCCTCATCGTCCCGATGAGCATTCTTTCAGCCTTGCTGGGCGTGTGGCTGACGGGCGGTGACAACAACATCTTCACGCAAATAGGACTGATCGTGCTCATTGGTCTTGCGTCGAAAAACGCCATCCTGATCGTCGAGTTCGCCCGCGAGCTGGAGATCTCGGGCGTGCCCACGCTCAAGGCCGTCATCGAGGCCAGCCGCCTGCGCCTGCGGCCGATCCTGATGACCTCCACGGCGTTCATCATGGGCGTGATCCCGCTGGTGCTGTCGAGCGGCGCAGGCGCCGAGATGCGTCAGGCGATGGGCGTTTCGGTGTTCTTCGGGATGATCGGCGTGACGCTGTTCGGCCTGTTCCTCACCCCGCTGTTCTACGTCCTGGCCAGGGCCGTGAGCAAAGGCAGGCCCTTGCATTCGGCTGCGCAGCACCAAGCGCCTACCCTGGCTGCGCTTCACCCTGAAAACGTACCCGTGGAGAGCCGGACATGAGCACTCATCACCCATTGCGCAACGCTGCCTGTCCGTTGACGGTGGCATTGGTCACGGCGCTGCTGGCCGCCTGCAACCTGACGCCGAGCCAATCGCGCCCGGAACTGGACGTCCCGACGAACTTCACTGAAGCGGGCGCAACGGCAACCCAAGCGCTATCGGCCTCCGAGGAGCCTGGTACATGGCACCCCGCGCAGCCACGTGAACTGCAACCCGCATCTCCATGGTGGAAGCTGTTGGGCGACCCGGTCTTGATGGATCTGGAAGAACAAGCACTCAAGGCCAACCCTGACGTCACCATCGCGATGGCCCGCCTGCAGCAGGCACGCGCCTTGACCGCCCGCAGCGAAGCCGCACGTTCACCTACCCTTGATGCCGGCTTTGGCCCTACTCGTCAGCGCACCTCTGGAGCTGCTGAAGGCAATGGCGACGGCGCGTCTGGCACCACCCAGACCCTGTGGCGCGCTCAAGCGACTATGGGATACGAGGTTGACCTCTTCGGACGCGTCTCGGCGAGTATCGCGGCGGCGCAGGCAGACGCAGCGCAACAGCAGGCTCTGGCCCACCAGCTGCTGTTGGTGGTGCAAGCCGACGTGGCGAGAGCGTATTACAGTCTTCGCCAACTGGAGGATGAGCGCAGCCTGCTCCGCGAAACCGTCAGCTTGCGTGAACATGCTCAACGGTTGCTGGAGCAACGGCTCACCGGCGGCGATGTCGCCAGCTTCGTTGTCGACCAGGCCAGCACAGAGCTTGCCTCGGCGCGCTCCGAGCAAGCGGCCGTCGATCAGCAATACGCGCTGGCCGCACATGCGCTGGCGACCTTGCTCGGAAAAGCACCCGGCAGCTTTTCCCTGGAGCCCGCGCCCCTGCCGACCATCGCCGTGCAACCGCCAGCGGGCCTGCCCTCGACGCTGCTTGAGCGCAGACCCGACATTGCCGCCGCCGAGCGCGCGATGGCAGCGGAAAATGCGCGTATAGGGGTGGCCCGGTCAGCCTTCTTTCCCGCGCTCACCCTGACCAGTGTTCTGGGGTACGAATCGCAGGACTTGGGCAACCTCACGAACTGGTCGCAACGCACCTTCCTGCTGGGCCCGCTGGTGGGCACGGCGCTGAACCTGCCGACCTTCGATGGCGGGCGGCGCGATGCCGATCTGGCCCGCGCTCGCGCGCTGTACGAGCAACGCGTTGCTGAATACCGCAAGACCGTGCTGCAGGCCTTTCGCGAGGTCGAGGACTCGCTGTCATCGATGCGAACCCTGGACCAGCGCATTGTCCATCAGCGCTCGGCTCAGGACGCCGCATTGCGTGTGGCGCGCACTGCGCAAGTCAGGTTTGACGAGGGCGACGTGGACTATCTGCTGATCGTCGACACCCAACGCACCCTGCTGCGCAATCGACAGACGTTGATCCAGGCCACAGGTGAACGTGCCCGGGCCACCGTGGACTTGATTCGCGCACTGGGCGGTGGCTGGAACACCGCCAATCTCTAGCAGCCGTCCCTGACATTCAACGATAACCCGGCCGAGTGAACGCACTCGGTCGAGCCCACGCTCGTCCTTGATTGGAGTCCCACCAATGAACACCTCTGCATTGTTCGAACCCATGACCCTGCTGCACGGCCCCGCCATGCGCAATCGTTTCATGCTGGCGCCGCTCACCAATCAGCAAAGCGAACACGACGGCAGCGCCTCAACGTTCGACATTGACTGGATGCAACAGGTCGGTAACGCGGGCTACGGCCTGGTGCAGACCTGCGCCGCACACGTCGAGGCCGGCGGTATCGGCTTCGAGCGCCAGCTCGGCATTTTCTCTGACGCCCAACTGGACGGGCTCGCACGCATGGCGAGTGCCGTACGCGCTGGCGGTGGCCTCTCTGCAGTGCAACTGCACCATGCAGGCCACCGCGCCAACCCGCTGATTGGCGGGGTTCCCTCTCCCGCCTCGAACGACACGGTGCCCGGTGTAAGCGCCTTGACCACAGAAGAAGTCGAACGCATTCGCGACAGTTTCATTCAAGGCGCATTGCGTGCAGAGCGCGCAGGGTTCGATGGTGTGGCCTTGCATGGCGCGTTCGGCTGGATCCTTTCGGAGTTCATGTCACCGCTGCTCAATGATCGCAGGGACAAGTACGGCGGCAGCCTTGAGAACCGTGCACGACTGACCCTTGAGGTGATCGAGGGCATTCGCAAGGCATGCCGTGCCGAGTTCCAGATCGGCTGGCGCCTGTCGATCGAGCGCTACGGGCTGCGCCTGGAGGAACTGCGTGAGGTCACCGCCGACATCCTTGATCGGGAACTGATCGACTACCTCGACCTTGCGCTGTGGGACAGCGCGCAAATCGTCCGCGAGGGCGACTTCAAAGGCCGGCGCATGCTGGAGGTTTTCACTGAACTCCCCCGTCGCCGGGTACGATTGGGAGTCGCCGGAAAGATCATGAGTGCCACGCGTGCCGCGCAGCTGCTCGAAGAAGGCAGCGACTTCGTACTGATTGGCCGCGCGGGAATTCTCCAGCGTGATTTTCCACTGCAGGTGCAGGCCAATCCGCACTACGACAGCCCGGCACTGCCTGTCACCGCGCAATACCTGCGCTCAGGTGGCTTGAGCGAGCGCTTTATCAACCATATGCGCGGCTGGCAAAGCTTCGTCGTGCCTGGAAGCCGTTGAGGCCTGGGAGGCAATCATGCGAACCATCGCGATCGACAGCCTCGAGACGAGCATCGATGTGAGCGTCTTTCACAAGTTCGATCTCAATGCGCTGGTCACCTTCCTTGTGGTCTATCAGGAACAAGGCGTATCTCGGGCGGCGAAGGTATTGAAGGTCACCCAACCGGCCGTGAGCAACGTACTCGGCAAGTTGCGGGTGCGCTTTGACGATCCTTTGTTCGTGATCTGCGGACGGCGTCTGAAGCCGACGTGCAGAGCGCAGATGATTGCTCGGGAACTCATGCCCGCCATGGCTGTGCTGTCGGCACTGGTAGCGCTGAAATAACGCACGGCCCGCTCCTTGCGCTCAATTGAACGATGTCGAAACGCTTTGAGGATTCACCATGAACAAACTGCAAGCGATGGAAGTGTTCGTCCAGGTGGTGGATGCCGGCGGCTTCACCCGCGCGGCCGAGAACATGAAGCTGCCCAAAGCCACGGTCTCTACATTAATGGGGGCACTGGAACGTTCATTGTCGGCAAAGCTGCTCAACAGAACGACCCGGCATGTCAGCGTGACCGCCGAAGGCTCAGCCTATTACGATAATTGTCTGCGCATTCTCTCGGACATACGCGAAGCCGAAGACTCCCTGACCCATAATCGGCTCAACCCCTCGGGGCGATTGCGCGTGGACGCGCCGACCTGGCTCGCCAGTGAAGTGATCATCCCTGCCCTGCCCGAGTTCTTCGCAGCCTACCCAGGTATTCACCTGGAACTGGGCTGCAGTGACAGGCAAGTCGATCTGGTTGAGGAAGGGGTGGATTGCGCCATTCGCGGCGGGCGACAACTGGCCGATTCGCGATTGATCGCAAAGCGTATCGGCACGATGCGCTACCTGACCTGCGCGTCCCCTGCCTACCTTGCACGCCACGGCGAACCGCAACATCCAGACGAGTTGGTCAATCACCACTGCGTGAATTATTTCTCGGCACGCAATGGGAAGATATTCGACTGGTGCTTCATCCGTGACCGGGAACGCATCCAGGTCGCCCTCACCTCGCCTATTGCCCTGAACGACAGCTATGCCTACGCAGCAGCAGGTGTGGCCGGGCTTGGGATCGTGCAAATGGCAGAACACTTGATGGCACCGATGATCCAGGATGGTCGGCTGATTCCGGTACTGGATGGTTGGGAGAATGATCCTCTTCCCGTGTACGCGATGTACCCCGAGAACCGTCATCAGTCGGCCAAGCTGCGGGCATTCACTGAGTGGGCGGGACGGTTGTTCGCGGCGCACCCGGCGCTGGGGTGACGTCACGACAACCTCCACGCTCAGGCCAATGCATCGAAATCAGCAGCGGCATGCCGTTCGCGCAAGAACTCTCCCGGCGCGCCGGAGGTGCGATTGACCCGCCGCCCACGTGCGACCGCCGGACGCGCAGCGATCGCGTGGTACCAGCGAAGCAGATGGGTGTACTGCTCGACGGCGAGAAACTCATCAACGCCGTAAACGCCAAACAAACTCCCCGGATACCACGGCCAGACCGCCATGTCGGCAATGGTGTAGATATCGCCCGCCAGGAACTCATTGGATGCCAGGTGGGTATCGAGCACGTGCAGTTGTCGTTTGGTTTCCATGGCGTAGCGATCGATCGCGTACTCGATCTTGATCGGCGCATAGGCGTAGAAATGGCCCAGGCCGCCACCGACGAAAGGCGCAGAACCCATCTGCCACATCAACCAGTTGAAGGTGTCGACCCTCGCCTTCCCTTCACGCGGAAGAAACGCGCCAAACTTTTCGGCGAGGTAAACCAGAATCGAGCCGCTCTCGAACACCCGCGTGGCCGGGTCAGTGGTCTGATCTACAAGAGCAGGAATCTTCGCGTTGGGGTTGACCTCGACGAAACCGCTGGAGAATTGATCGCCTTGGAAAATGTCGACCAGCCAGGCGTCGTACTCCGCACCGGAATACCCCGCCGCCAGCAACTCTTCGAGCAGGATCGTGATCTTCTGTCCATTCGGCGTGCCCTGAGAATAGAGCTGTATCGGGTGCTGGCCGACCGGAAGCGGCTGGTCGAACCTTGCACCGGACTCGGGGCGGTTGATGCCGGAAAACTGGCCGCCGTAGCTGGTTTTCGGAACCCAGACTTTGGGCGGCAGGTAGCCAGCGGGCTGATTGTGTTGGGTGGGATCGGTCATGGGGTTACTCCTGATCGTTGAAGCGTTTCGTCAGGGAAACCTTATCTGTGGCTGAAGTGGGGATAAACGCGGCGGGGGCGAATAGTCTTTTCAAGCGACTGAACAATGTCGCGCCGAACGTACCAATACCTGCTGCGTCTGTCCGAACCTGTTACTCACAATGCCTGCGCAGCTATGCTTGATCCACGGCCGTACCCGTCGAGCAGATGGAGAGAATCCCGCCATGAACACAGCTGATCGCCTCAGGTACCTGCGCGCCGTTCTGCTGCTGGCTGGCATCGCCTGCCTCGCGCTCTACCCACTGATGCAGCTCTGGCCGTCCGGCTGGGCCTGGCACACCGGTCATTCGGACTACCCGATGATGATCGTTGGCATCTACGCCACACTTGGCGTGTTCCTGATCCTGGCCGCACGCGATCCATTGGCCCATCGCAGCCTGATCTGGTTCACCGTGTGGTCCAGTGGCGTACACGGCGCAATCATGGCTGTACAGGCGATCATCCAGCCGGAGCAAATGGGCCATCTGGCCGGTGACGTACCGGCGCTCCTCATCGTGGCGGTCGCCCTGGCCATCTTGACGCCTCGCTCGCCATCAACCGTTCGGCCATGAAACACAATGCGGATCAAGTGCGGGGTTGATTGTCCGGAGCCGCGAGCGCAGCTACATAGCGACTTGTTGTTAATTCAGGCCCTGACTGACCGCCGTTGGGCAAGCTGAACTTGATCACGTTCTTTAATTCGTCGGTGCCAACATCGCGGCCATCCTGACCAGTTCGGCTACGGAGCGCGCGTTCATTTTACGCATGACTTTGCCTCGATGAGCCTTGACGGTGATGATGCTGATGTCCAGGTCATCGGCAATCAGCTTGTTCAGACGTCCCGATACCACCTTATGAAAAATCTCCTGCTCTCGCGGCGTCAGGGTGGCATAGGCATCCTGCACCCTACGCAATCCATGCTCGTGAACAAGCGAGGCGCTACTGCTTTCAAGCGCTGCCGAGATGGTGTCCAGCAACACCTGGTCATCATAGGGCTTGGTCAGAAACTCAACCGCTCCCTCCTTCATCGCTCGCACCGTCTGCGGGATATCACCGTATCCTGTGATGAAGATAATGGGCAAACAGGGTTGTTCGTTCGCAATGGTCCGCTGCAAATCAAGCCCGTTAAGGTCCGGCAGATTGATGTCGAGGATCAGGCAGCTGGGGGCCTGTGGTCGGGGGTGTTCAAGGAATTGCTGCGCTGATTCGAATACTCTTGCTTCCCAATCATTAAACGTGATCAGCAACTCCAGGGACTCGCGTACGGAGATATCGTCGTCCACGACAAACACTATGCGACGTGGCTCAACCTTGGGAGATCGAGGGCTGAGTACAGGCAACTTGAGCGTAGTCATTAGAACAATCCAGTCGTAGGTCCTTGATTCAGTTCACTGGCAGGGCCGCACTTAGCGCCCTCACCAGCGCTGCTTCGCTGAATGGTTTCGTCAAGCAGTCCACTGCACCCAGGTCGATTAAACGAGCGTGCTGAGCATAATCCTCCTGGGCAGTGATGAAAATGATGGGAATACGGTAACCACGCCGGATCAATTCAATCTGCAGAGCAGGTCCGGACATTCTGGGCATCGCAATGTCGAGAATCAGGCAACTGGTGACCTCCAGGATCTCCGAGGACAAGAATTCAAGCGCAGAGGCAAATGCTCTGACGTTGAATCCAAACTCTCTCAGCAAGTCAGGCAGCGATTCACGTACCGATTCATCGTCATCGACAACCGATACCAGCAGCGGAGTAATCATCAACAGCTCTCCAGAGTCTGACGGGGCCCGTTTCCTTCAAACGGCGCCAACTCGTCATTGATGATTGCCGCCCCGGATCGTTCCAGGCGTTGCGGGATCGCAAACTGAAATGTTGCACCGCGCCCCTGCTCGTTTGTCGTCGCCCATAGTCGACCTTCGTGCTTTTCGATGATGGAACGACTAACGGACAATCCAATCCCCATGCCCGAGTGCTTGGTCGTGTAGAACGCATGGAACAGCCGCTCAGCATCCTCGACTTCAAATCCATCGCCGTTGTCTCTGACCGTCAGGCACACATGTGCCGAGTGATCGAGATCGGTGCTGATCCACATCTGTTTCGCACGCCCCTTGATCTCCCCCATGGCTTCGATACCGTTCAGAATCAGGTTCAGGATGACCTGCTGCAGTTGTACCCGGTCGCCTTGAATGGAGGGTAGCTGGTCGAAAAAGCTGGGATGCAGCACCACTGCGCTGCGCTGTAGTTCGTTCATCAGCATCGCGATGACTTCCTGAGCGGCCTCGTTGAGGTCGACACGTTCTATCGTGATGCTGTTTTTTGAAAAAAGCGCCCTGAGTCGTTTAATCACGTCTGCCGCACGGGCCCCGTCGCGCAGCGTGCGCCGTACCGTTTCCTTGGCGCCATCGATGTTCGGCAACTCGGCACTGAGCATACGCATACAGGTACTGGCATTCGTGATGATACCCGCCAACGGCTGGTTCACTTCGTGCGCGATGGATGCCGTCAGCGCCCCCAGTGTTGCCACCCGGGCCAGGTGCGCCAATTCGGAGCGGACTTTATCCAGGGCTTCCTCGGAATGCCGTCGCTGAGTGACATCCTGCAGCACGGCGATGAATTCCAGGCTCCCGTCGGCGTTCCTGATGGCATGGGCGACCAGATGGACATGCTTGAGCACGCCATCGGGAAGCAGAAGACGATACTGATGCTCGAAGTCGCGACCCTCGCGGCAGTGGCGCCTGATCGTTTCTTTCAGGAGGGCGGTATCGTCAGGATGAGCGCGTGCATAGAGCGCGTTGAATGCAGGTCTGACCTGCGTGTCCAGCCCGAGAATCCTGTGGACTTCTTCCGTCCAGCTGACCTCATCGGTATCGACAGACCAGGAGAACGTCCCCGTTGAACTGAGCCTCTGAGCTCGGGTCATGAAGTCCTGGCTTTGCTTGAGCGCCACTTCATTGCGTGCCGTGTCGATCGCGATGCTCGCAAGATGGGCCAACTGAGCAATGAGTTTTTGCTGAGCCTGCGAGGGTTCCCCTGTCATCCGACGAAGAATCGAAAGCACCCCGGCGACCTCGCCATTGACCAGTATCGGTAATGACCAGTTTGCCTTCAACCCATGGGAAAGCATGGTTGACCGCCAGTTCGCCCAACGTGTTTCCTGCTCGAGATCGGAGGCTATGACGTGTGTGTTTTCGGTGGCGCTCAACGCGCGGGGGCATGCCGAAGCACTCAATACCCTGCCATCGGCGGCGACCATCAGGTCAGCGGGCGTATTGGGTGCGGCACCCAGTTTCAACCGGGTAAGAGCGTCCTCACGAGGCTCCAGGCTTTTCAAGTCGACCAATACGATATTGCAGAGAGAATCGTCTATGGTCTCTTCGACCAGTTCGCACAACGTCTTCAAAACCAGGGGCAGGGGCGTGCCGTCCGCCATCAGCTCCAGTAGTCGGTTCTCGCCTGCGAGCAGCATCTCGGCGCGCTTGCGGTCTTCGATATCGGTGTTTTCGCCATACCAGCACACCGCTCCATTTTCATCTTCCTGGGGTACTCCCCGGATAAGAAACCAGCGGTACACACCGTCATGTCTGCGCAGTCTGGCTTCGTATTCACCGGGTGCGCCTGTGCGTAGTCGATCCTGAATGTAGGCACCCAGGCCCTGCAGGTCATCAGGGTGCAGCAACCGCCTCCAGCCACCGGAGCTTGCTTCCCTGATGGTCATGCCGGTGTACTCATACCAGCGGTCATTCAGAAAAGTCACGTAGCCATTGGGGGCGGCACTCCAGACGAAACCGGGGACAGCGTTGATCAGGTTTCGCAGCCGATACTCTGAACTTCGGACCTCCGCCAGCGCCTTTGCGATCAGCGCTTTGTCCCGCTTCTGCTCTTCGATCTCAACCTGAAGTACGCACCAACGGAGGATTTCTCCGTCTCGATTTCTAACGGGTAGTGCACGGCTCTCGATCCACCTGTACTCGCCATTGGCAACGCGTATCCGGTGCTCCATGTTGAAAGGTGCACCCGTGGCAAGAGAAATGCTCCACAGCTCAAGCATTCTCGGCAAGTCGTCCGGGTGGATCAGATCCGATCCTTCCCACTCCTTACGTTCCCGGAAAGATGCACCGATGTAATCCAGATTTTTCTGATTGGCGACTTCCAGAACACCATCAGGGGTCATGAAGACCACCATGGCTGGAATGCAGTTGATGATTGAAAGTGGGTCCAGCCCAAGTTTGGCTTCCGAGTTGTCGGCATCATGGATGTCGTAACACAGCCCGCACCACTTCTCGACGTTGCCCTCCGGGTTTCGCAGCGGGTTGGCGCGTAAAGAGAACAAGCGATAACGTCCATCCCGCCCACGCAAGCGGGCTCTTAGTTCCCGTCGAACACCTTCAGACGTCGTGACATGCCACCAACCAATGAAATGAACGTGATCATCCGGATGGAGGACTCCCTGCCATCCCCCGCGCACAGACTCTGCCAGCGTGTGGCCAGTGAACGCACACCAGGCTTCATTCACGTAATCAACAGCGCTGTCCGGCGTTGCAGTCCACACCATGCCTGGTAGCGCATCCACGACGCGTTGCAATTCACTGTCCATGATGATTCCGTCGATGTGTAACGCCAGTCGCCGAGACTGCATCGATTGCTGGCAATAGCCAATCATACTTGGGTCTCGGATGATTGTTCAGGCCATAGACGCTTTCTGGATACGATCAGGTTCCGGGGTAACGGGTGAAAGCGCTTGCAACGCAAAGCTTGCAATCCTGTTCAATTGCTGACGGGTTGCGCCACCTTTAGCGCTGACTTTCATGCCGCTCAGTGTTGCCATCAGGAAGTCGCAGGCCCCGGCGATGTCGGTATCGGCCTGCAACTGACCTGCCTCAACGGCTTGCTTCAGGGTTCGCTCAAATGCGGCGTTGAGCGTCCGAGCGGAGTTCTCATTGAGCTGATTGAGTTCCTCATCACGAAGGCCGAACTCACAAATCGCATTCACCCCCATACATCCTGCACTCCCCTCCCGTTCCTCGCGTGAAGCGAAAGAAATGAGGGTGTTGTGCAGTGACTGCAGTGGGGTGGCGTCCTTGTTCAAGCGCCAGATCAGGTCCTTTATGCTATTGGCCTGATACTGACGCATGGCCTCGATGTACAGGCTGCGCTTGTCGCCGAATGCGTTGTACATGCTCTGCCGGCTCAGTTGCATCGCCAGCATCAATTCGTCCGTCGATGCGGCTGAATAGCCCTTGTCACAGAACACTCTTATCGCCTGCAGCAACGCATGGGTTCGGTCGAACTGTCTGGGTCTGGCCATGGCGCGCCTCGGCGATGAAGAGTGTTGAAAGATCAGGCCAGATAGCCGCCATCGACCGTCAAGCTGGCACCCGTAATGAAGGAAGCGTCGTCGCTTGCCAAAAACGCAGCCATGCTCGCGATCTCGTCGGGTGTGCCCAAGCGTCCCAACGGCACCAACCCGATGACTTGAGCCATATACGGCGCGTCAGCGGGATTCATATCGGTGGCGGTTGGCCCCGGCTGAATGTTGTTGACCGTTATACCGCGTGGCGCGAAATCCAGCGCAAGGCCGCGAATCATACCGGCGATCCCGGCTTTGGTCATCGAGTATGCGCTTGAACCGGCAAATCCCGAACGCTGTCCGGCAACACTGCCAACGGTGATGATTCGATCCCCGGCATTCATGACTTTAGAGCTGGCCTGAGCGGCAACGTAGGTTGCGCGCACGTTGACAGCGTACATCTCATCAAGCGCCTGGACGGTGAAATCGTCGACCATGCCGAGCCCAAGAATCCCTGCATTGTTGACCAGGATGTTCAATGCACCGAAATGCTCAACCGTCGTGGCTACGGCCCTTTGAATATCCTCCGCAATCTTGCTGTCCGCCTGGATCACGAGCGCTCTTGCACCCTCGTTCCGAATGTGTTGTGCGAGCTCTTCTGCTTTGTCGGCGGCCGAGGAATAGGTAAACGCAACGGCTGCGCCTTCGGATGCCAGGCGACGGACAATAGCCGCCCCAATGCCACGCGAGCCGCCCGTAATCAGGGCTACCTTGCCGGTGAATCGTTGTGATGATGAAGACATGTGGGAGACCTATTTTGGATTAATTTATCTATAACGTATCTATTTACGCCACAGAATCAGCTACAAGGCAATCTTTAATAGATAAATAAATCCATAACAGGGAGTCGCCTGATGCCCAGACCCGCCACCGGTGACCCGGGCATTCAACCGAAAGTGAACGCGTAGAGTTCCGGGCCGGGATCGAGAAACTCGATCTCGATCTGATGATCGATTATCGGGGAAGGCTGACGAATCAACTGATACATCCTGGCAGTGTTGACGATGCCATTTCCGTCACTGTCAGTGTCTTCGCCATGCGCTGCGCCCGGGGCTTTTCCGTCCAGTGTTACACGTATACGGACCGGAGCACCGGATGATGACCGCATCACTAAATGGACATCCCTTGCATGGAAGCGGTAAACGACTTTACTTGCGCCCTGTTGCCCTATGGCGGATTCTTCGCCCACCCGCCAGTTTCCGGAAAAGGCCCACCGGTTGGATGGAAGGTTCGCAGGCAATGCGTAGCGGTGAGTGCGGTCCTGCACAATACCTGCCGCTGAGGAAAACCGTTCGGCGCGCCCATAACCGACATAGGTCTCCGGTGATCGCAGATTGTCCCAGTCAGCGGCAAGCTCGACCCCTTGAGCCGTCACGGACACCGGCTCACCGTCAGGCTGATGACTTCCGGCTTCGCGCAGCAGCTGTTCAATGACTTGCTCGGATGCAGCATAGTCGCCCTCACCGATGTAGACGTGGCGCACACGGCCCTGGGTATCGATGAAGTAGAGCGCAGGCCAGGCATTGTTGCCGAATGCCTGCCAAACGTGATGTTCATTATCCACCGCCACCGGATAATCGACTCCCGCCTCCTGAATACCGCGTCGCACGTTCTCGATATCGTGCTCAAACCCGAACTCCGGAGAATGCACCCCGATCACGACCAGTCCTTTGGATTCGTATTTGTCTGCCCAGGCACGCAAGTAGGGCATCTGGCGCAAGGAATTGATGCACGAATACGTCCAGAAGTTGACCACCACGACTTTCCCGCTAAGGTCCCCGACGCCTGAGGCGCTGGTATTGAGCCAACGCGTTACCCCCCCGAAACGATGAGCGGCTGCGGTCGGAATCGCGACCCGGGATTGGGAGGATACGGGCTCAAGCCCCAACTCCCCGGCGTAGATCCCGGGTGCGCTGATCAGGCTGGCGGCAATCAACAGGTTCACTGGCAAGCTGTTGCACTTCATGGACGTCGTCATCTCGCGTGAAAAACGTAACAGGAGCGTTTGACGCTACCGTTTTTGCAAGAGATTAAAGCCGGGCTTCGCGGGAGTGGCGATCGCACCATGGTATTGGTCGTGATAAGTCAGGGCTGATCGGTTGAATCCAAAAGCAGACTTCCCCTCTACTGCCCCCCACTCCCCTACACTGACCTCCAGATGACTTGATGGAGAAGGTGCTGCGACGATAGCCCGGTTCAGGCCGATTGTGCGCTCGGCCCCTGAATCGCATTTCTGGCGAGGACGCCAGGTTATTTTCCGAGACCGACTTTACGCAGGCGAAACAAGCCACGCCTCAGGACTCTGAAAAAACGCTCTGGCGTTACTCTCAAGCGTCTCCAGGTGATACCCGCCTTCCTGCACGATCACGCAGGGCAGCCCCAGGCTGCGAATGCGTTCGCCCAATCTGGCGAAGCCTTGTTGGGTGACCGCGACCTTGCTTTGCGGGTCCAGCTCATAGATATCGAAACCCAGGGAAAGCACCAGCGCATCGGCCTGGAAATCCTTCACGGCGCTCAACGATTGTTCGAGCTTTTCCATGAACAGGTCTTCGCTGGCGCCATGGGGCATCGGCAGGTTGAGGTTGAAGCCCTCGCCTTCGCCTTCACCGCGCTCGTCGTCGAACCCGGCCACGCCCGGATAGAAGTTGGTCGGGTCGCCGTGGATCGAGACGTAGAGCACATCGTTGCGGGCGTAGAAGATCTCCTGAATGCCCTGGCCGTGGTGCATGTCAGTGTCCAGCACCGCCACGCGCGGGAAGCGCTCGCGCAGCACTTGGGCGGCGACTGCGGCGTTGTTCAGGTAGCAGAAGCCGCCGGCCGCTTCGGCGCGGGCGTGGTGCCCCGGTGGCCGGCACAGCGCATAGGCCGCGGGCTCGCCGTCATTGATGGCTCGGGCTGCTGCGACTGCGCTTTGCGCCGACCAGTACGCCGAACGCCAGGTCATCTCGCCCACCGGGCAGCTGCCATCGGCCAGGTAACGGCCGGCCTGGGCGAGGATCCCGCGCAAGGCGTTGGGCTCACGCACGAAAATGTTCGACATGACCTCATCGCCCCAATCCTCTGGCACTTCCTTCCAGCGCAACCAGGCCTCTTCGAGAAACGCCAGATACGCCGCGCCGTGTACCGCCAGCAGTGGATCGAGGCCGAAATCTGCCGGTTGCTGGATCTCGAAACCCAATGCGTGGGCGGCTTTCAGCAGATTCTGTGCGCGCTCGGGCACTTCCTGGGGCGTGCGCATCTGCCCGCGGGAGTAGTAGCTGCGTGGGTGGTGCAAGAGTTGTTCAGGGTGAAAGAAACTGCGCATCACAGGTCTCCTTGGTCGACACGCCCGGCGCGGGCCAGCACGGCATTGAGCAGCACATCGGTGCCCTGGCGAACGTCTTCGGGCAAGGCGTCTTCGGCTTCGTTATGGCTCAGGCCGCCGACGCAGGGAATGAAAATCATCGCGGTGGGGCAGAAACGCGCCAGGTGAATCGCGTCGTGGCCGGCACCGCTGACGATGCGTTGTTGGGCGTAACCCAGGGCGTCCACGGCCTGTTGCACGGCCGCGACGCACTCGGCATCGAACGGCGTCGCCGGGCTGATCCAGTGCGGCTCGACGCTGACCTGCAGGCCGCGCTGATCGGCGATGTCCTGCAAACGCAGGCGCACCTGCTGCTCCATGGCCGCGATGGCTTCATCGCGATGGTGGCGCAGGTCGACGGTGAAGTTGACCAGGCCTGGAATGGTGTTGCGCGACGACTTGGCGATGCTCAATTCGCCGACAGTGGTCAGGCCCTCGGGGGCGAAATCGCTGGCCAGCGCTTCCAGCGCCTGAATCATTTGAGCGGCACCGTACAACGCATCCTTGCGCAGCTTCATTGGCGTCGTGCCAGCGTGGGCGGCGGTGCCCTCGACGCGCACGTCGAGCCAGCGAATCGCCTGGCCCCCGGTGACCACGCCGATGCTCTTGCCGTTGTCTTCCAGGATCGGGCCCTGCTCGATGTGCGCCTCGAAGTAGCCATCCACCGCGCCGCCCAATGGGCGCTCGCCGTTGTAACCGGTGCTGGCCAGCGCCTGAGCGACGCTGATGCCGTCGACGTCTTTCGAGGCCAGGCCCTGTTCCAGCGACAGGCTGCCGGTGAACACCGCCGAACCGAGCATGGCCGGGGTAAAGCGTGCGCCCTCCTCGTTGGTCCAGACCGCCACCTCCAGCGGCTTGCGAGTCTGAATGCCGAGGTCGTTGAGGCGGCGAATCACCTCAAGCCCGGCCAGCACGCCGTACACGCCATCGAACCGGCCGCCTTCGGGCTGCGTGTCCAGATGGCTGCCCATCATCACCGGCGCGGCATCCGGCTCCGTACCGGCACGGCGGGCGAACAAGTTGCCGATGCGATCGACGCTCAGGGTCAGGCCCGCTTCGCGGCACCAGTGGGCGAACAGCTCGCGGCCGGCCTTGTCGTCTTCACTCAGGGCCAGGCGGCAACTGCCGCCGCGCGCCGTGGCGCCGATTTCGGCCATGGCCATGAGGCTCGCCCACAGGCGCTCGCCATTGATTTTCAACATCGTCAAACTCCTTGAATCGTAGAACGTGTCAGGCCATTTCCAGGCGCTGAGCGGTGGCATGGCGGCGCGACAAGGCCAGGACGCAGACCAGCGACAGCGCCGCGATCAGGCTGTAGAACACCGCCATCGGCCACCACTGGCCGCTGTACTGGTGGGCCAGCCAGGTGCCGATCAGCGGCGTCAGGCCGCCGGCGATCGCGCCACAGATTTGATACGCCAGGGAGATCGCGGTGTAGCGCACACGGGTTTCGAACATGCCGCTGACGTAGCCGGCGATCACTGCGTAGAACGACGCCATGCACACCACGGCCAGGGCAATACCAGCGATGATCAACGGCGCCTGCGCAGTGCTGACCAGTACGAACATCGGGTACGGCGAGGCCATGGCCAGCAGGGTCATGACGCAGAGAAAGCGCGTCGCGCCGATCTTCTCGGCCACCCAGGCGGCCACTGGCTGGATGCAGAACTGGATGATCGCCACGAAAAACAGGCATTCGAGAATCAGCGAGCGCGGCAGGCCCAGCTGTTGGGTGCTGTAGGCGATCATGAAGGTGTTGGTGAAGTAGACGCCGGCGATGCCCAACGTGTTGGCGCCAATGCACAGCAGCAGCGGGCGCCAGGAGCTTTTCAGCACTTCCAGCACCGGTGTCTGCGCCTTGCGCACGGCTTTGGCTTGCTGGTCTTTTTCGGCGAGAAACTCCGGCGACTCGCTGACCCCGAGACGAATCGCCAGCCCCACCACCAGCAGCAGCGCGCTGGCCAGAAACGGCAGGCGCCAGCCCCAGCTCATCAGATCGGCCTCAGGCAAACGGGTCACGGCGCTGAAGGCCAGCAGCGACAGAATCAGGCCCGCCGGGCTGCCCAACTGGGCGAACGACGCGAAGAAATTGCGCCGGCCCTTGGGCGCATGTTCGCCAGCCATCAGCACCGCCCCACCCCACTCGCCACCGACCGCAACGCCCTGCACCACCCGCAGCAGAATCAACAGCACCGGCGCGGCGGCGCCGATCTGCGCATAGGTCGGCAGCAGGCCGATGCACACGGTCACCACACCCATCATCACCAGGGTGATGACCAACGACTTCTTGCGGCCGATCCGGTCGCCGATATGGCCGAACACCACGCCGCCCAAGGGACGCGCGAAGAAGCCCACGGCGAAGGTGCCGAACGCCGCCATGGTGCTGAACAGTTTATCGTCGGACGGGAAAAATAGCTGGCCGAACACCAGTGCCGCTGCGGTGGCGTAGATGTAAAAGTCGTACCACTCGATCATGGTGCCGATAAAGGCGGCGGCCGCAGCACGGCGTGGCTGGGGCGAAGCGGAAGGCTTCATGGGTCAGGCTCCTTTGGGGTTGTTTTTTTGGCAGGAGAAAAGCGGTTGCGATTCGCTCTGATGGCGATTGGATTGCAGTGATTTTTCGCGGCAGGCCTATGATTAGTCAATTTTCTATTTATTATTCAAACTATAAACACAGCTTATGATCGAGACTTCTCCTGTGACCGAGCCTCGCCGCGACATCCACCCGCTGCTCAACGACCGACTGGACTGGAACCTGCTGCGCACCTTTCGCGTCATCGGTCAGGAGCTGAGCATCAGCCGCGCCGCCGCGCGCTTGCACCTGACTCAACCGGCAGTCAGCCAGGCCCTCAAGCGCCTCGAACAACAACTGGATTGCCAACTCATCGCCCGACGCCGGCCGCGCTTTGCCCTGACCGAAGCCGGCGAGCACATCTTCGCCATCGCCGGCGAGATGTACGGCCAGGTGTCGCACCTGAGCAGCGTCCTGCAGCAGCCGGGTGATGAAGTGATCGGCAAGGTACGCCTGTTGATGATCAGCCGGATCGTCTCGGAGCGTTTCGACCGGTTTCTGGCCGACTTTCATCGCGACCATCCGCGGGTCGATCTGGAAATCGACGTGATGCGCAGCTCGGACATCGTCGCCGCGCTGCTGGAAAAAACCGCCACCCTGGGCTTGAGCCTGAATCGTCGGCCGCAACCCAAGCTTGAGCAGCGGCTGTTCCTGCGTCAGCGTTACGCCTTCTACTGCGGGCGCAACCATGGGCTGTTCGGGCGGGAGAACCTGAGCGAAAGCGATTTGCAGTCGGAAAACTTCGTGAGTTTCACCAGCGACCAGATCGGCGGGATGCTGTCGCCACTGACCATTTTCCGCGATCAGCAGGGCTTCAGCGGGCGGATCGTGGCCTCGTCGCCGAGCCTGGAAGAGGTGCGCAGGCTGGTGATCGCCGGCTATGGCCTGGGCTGCCTGCCCGAGCATGTGGTGGCCGAGGATGAGCAAAAGGGCCTGCTGTGGCGACTGCCACCACGAGAGGGAATCGCCGACGTGGACATCCACCTGCTGTGGAATCGCGAGCAGAAGATGAGCCCGGCCGAAACGGTATTCATCGCGCGGCTGTCGGCCAACAGCGCAGATTCGGATTAACAAGATTCAGATAAGATGCCCCACCAGAAGCGCCACCCACAATAAAACCCAGTTCAAGGCTCAACCATGACGGCAACCCAACCCTCGCGCCCTATCTTGCAGATGGAGGGTGTCGTTCCCCTGTTGATCATGGTCATTCTGGGGCTAACCAGTTTCAGCATCCTGCTGCCGTTGTCGCCGACCTGGGCGATTGCCCGGGGTGCGAGCGAAGCCGCCGCCGGCGGTGTGACCACGATCCTGATGGCGTTCACCATCCTCAGCCAGTTCGCGATGAACCGGCTGGTGAAGCAGTTCGGCTGGAGCCGCACGCTGGCCATCGGGCTCATTGCTTTGGGCCTGCCCGCAGGGCTGCAACTGGTGTCGTCAGGCTACTCGCTGATCCTGTTATCCAATGCCGTTCGCGGCGTGGGCTTCGGCATCCTCACGGTCGGCGGTGCCACCGCGATTGCCATGCTGGTGCCCGCCGAACGCAGAGGCGCGGCCATTGGCATCTATGGGCTGGCCATGGCGACGCCGCAATTGATCTTCATCTCGGCGGCCCCGGTGATCGATAAAACTCTGGGCAGTCATACCGTCGCGCTGCTGGCAACACTGCCTGTGCTGGGCCTGGTGTTTGTGCACCGCCTGGGCGGCCTGCTCAAACAGCACATGAGCGAGCACAAGACTGCGGCTCAATCGGCAGGTGCTTCGTATTTTTCCACGGTGCGCATTATCCTGCCGGCCCTGTTGCTGCTTCTGGTGGCCACCAGCACGGGCGGTGCGATCTTCACCTTTGCCAACCAGATTTCGGTCGACATCACCACGGCATCGATCACCCTGCTGTGCATTACCGGGTTTGCCACGCCGGCCCGATGGGTCTTTGGTGTGCTGGGTGACCGGATGAATCACCTGACCCTGCTGGCCCTGCTGTGCGTGATGTTCCTCGGCGGCCTGGCGATGCTCACGCTGTCGCTGTTCATGGCGCCGCCGACGTCCTTCCCGGCCCTGCTTTACTCGGGCAGCGTGTTGATCGGCGTGGCCTACGGCGGGCTGCAAAGCGCGACGATGGTGTACGCCTTCAAGGCGGCCGGTATCGAACGGCTGCCCCATGTTTCGGTGCTGTGGAACGTGACCTTCGATCTGGGCACCGGTGTCGGTGCGGTGATCGTCGGTGCCCTGGCCACCGTGGCCGGGTTCAACGACGCCTTTGCCTGCACCGCCGTGATTGCGCTGCTGGCGTGCGCCTATGCGATTTTCTCGCTTTCCAGAAAGCCGACCACGGCCTGAGTGCATTCGGCCAGAAACAGGATTTCAGGTTGCCGGACGGCCTTGCAAAACCGTCCGCGACCCTTGACAGGAGTTCACCGTGCGCAAGGATGACCTGGCGTTTTTCATCTCGCTGTTTCTCTCAAGGCTGGCGGATCAGATCCTGCTGTTCATCGTGCCGCTGGTGGTGTTCCAGTCCACCCACAGTGCGTCATGGGCGGGGTTGGCGTTCTTTGTTGAATCGCTGCCCCGCTTTCTCGCCTTCCCGTTGTGCGGCGCGCTGTGCGACAAGTACTCGCCGGTCAGGATTCTGCACGTCAGCCAGGTCTACCGCGCCCTGCTCTGCGTGCTGGCGATGGCGCTGTATGGCGTGGTTGGCGGCATCGGCTGGGTCGTGGCGCTGTCGGCGCTGTGCGGCGTGCTGACCACCCAGGGCATCATGGCGCGCGAGGTGCTGATGCCACAGATTTTCCCGCACTACACCTACAGCAAAACCCTGTCCTACTCGCAGATCGCCGACCAGACCGGGCTGGTGCTGGGACCATTACTGGCGGCGTTGCTGCTGGAGATCTGGGCGTGGCATTGGGTGGTACTCGGGGTGGCCGGACTGTTCCTGTTGGCCGACCTGAGCATGCGGGCGTGGCAGCGCCTGAGCCGTATCACGCTCAACCCGCCCGTCTCGCATCCGGGCCTCTGGCTGCAGCCGTTGAAGACGGCATTCGGGCACATCAGCCGCCTGGCCGAACTGAAAAAAATCATCACCCTGGCCGTCGGCGTCAACCTGATCGTCGGCGTCACCCTGGCGACCTCGGCGGCCATGGTCATCGGCCAGTACAGCGCCGACAAGAATCACTACGCCGCGCTGCAAGCGGCTGGCGCGATCACCACCATCGCGATCCTCTTCGTGCTCGCCCGGGTCGCGCTGCCACTGCGCGTGCTCGGTGGGGTCGGATACGCGATGATCGCAACCGGCGCATCAATCACCGCGCTGAGTCCCAACCTGCCCGGCTATGTGGCGGGTTTTCTGCTGATCACAGGCTTCGACAAGATGTTCAACGTCTACATGCGCACCCTGCGCCAGCGCGTGATCCCGCCGCAGGATTTCGGCAAGACGGTGGGCGTGATCACGCTGCTGAACAATCTGTCTCAGCCGCTGGCAGGCTTGATGGTGGCAGTGCTCGCTGCACCCATCGGCACGCAGCAGGTGATATTGCTGCTGGCCGTGCTGACGATTCTGCTTGGGGCGTTTGCTGTGTGGCGGTTTGCAAGCGCGGGCGATCGGAGCCCGCCCGCAGCGTTTGAGGCGGAGCAGGAAAGCTGATCGATGAGCGTCGGCCCATGGGCGGTATTCAGGACTCCACCACTGCACGCTGGCTGTACCCTGCCAGCCACACACCCAACTGATGTACCTCGTCGCGATACGGCCGCCCCTGATTGGCCATGAGGTAATAACCACGGCCTGAGCTGACCGTGAGGGACGACAGCCGGGCCAGCCGTCCGCTTCGAAGTTCCTGATCGAGCAGATGGCGCGTGCCGATGGTGACACCCCGGCCGCGCGTGGCGGCATCTACCAGCACGATGTAATTGTTGCCGTATTCGGTGGGCTTGAGTTGGCGGGCATCGATACCCAGCGAGCCGAACCAAGCCCGCCAGTTGATCCAGTTCGGTTCCAGTCGCTCGTAGTCCAGCAGATTGAGCTTGAACAGCGCTTCAGGCCGGTCGTTCTCCAGCGCATGGGCCGCGATGTAATCCGGGCTGGCGACAGGAAACAGCTGTTCTTCGAACAACAGTTGCGCTGACCAGTTCTCGCGGGCGACCGGGTCGTAGACGATGGCCAGATCGACACTGTCGTCGAGCAGATCGCGGGTGTGATCCGAGGTGATCATTCTGATGCTCGCCGAGAAATGCGGGTGATGCTCGCGGAATTCCCGCATCACTTCGCTGAGCCAGTAATGGGCGGTGGCGGTGTTGGCCGCCAGCGTGATGGGCTGCCATTGATCCCGCGCGCGAATCTCCTCCACGGCATCGGCCAGGTAGTTGAACGACGTGCTGACCTTGCCCAGCAACTGCTTGCCGCGAGGCGACAGCGTCACCCGTCGGCCGTTTCGCTCGAACAACGCGATCCCCAATGTTTCTTCCAGCTGGCGGATCTGTTTGCTGATCGCTGCCTGAGAAACATGCAGCTCCTCAGCCGCGCGGGAAAAATTCAGGGCGCGAGCTGCAGCTTCGAAGGCCATGAGGCTGGTGAGTGATGGAAGACGGTGGCGAAGGCTCTTCACTTGATAACCTCAGGTTGTCAAGAATCATGAATTTCCGTCTGTGTACACCTCGAACAGACGCCTTGTAAAGTCTGGCCAAGACGGAATGAAAGAACACACGCCACGCTCTGCCAAATCCGCTGCCGTTGATAACCGTCAGTTAACCTTGAGCCTGGACACCCACATGACAACCCTGGATTGGCATCGCGAACGCTCGGACCTTTCACACGCAAACCTGCTCGACAGCATCGCTGCCAGCGACGATATCGACGTGCGCGCCGTGCGGCTCTACCGCCTGGGCAGAGTTCGCGAACAGATGCGCAAGCGCGGCATCGCTGCACTGATCATCAGCGATCCTGTCAACATCCGTTACGCGACCGGCGCCCGCAACATGCAGATTTTCTGCGCACGCAATACACCTTCACGCTACCTGATCGTCACTGACAACCGGACCCTTCTGTTCGAGTTCACCGGGTGCGAGCACCTGGCCAACGGCCTGGAAACCATCGATGAAGTCCGCGCATCGTCCACTGCCAGTTTCGTTGCTGCCGGGCCTCATATTGCTGCGCGCGAAACGGCTTGGGTGGCCGAGATGCTGAGCACGCTGACAGAGCTGGTGGGCAGCAACGCGACCATCGGCATGGAACGGATGAACGCCGGCGTGTCGATCGCGATGGCCCAAACCGGCCTCAGGATCGTCGACGCCCAGGAGGCCATCGAAATGGCGCGGGCGATCAAGTCCAGCGAAGAAATGAAGTGCGTTGTCGCGTCGTTGCGGGCGACCGAACTTGCCGTCGGCAAGCTTCGCGAGGCCATCCGCCCCGGCATCACGGAAAACGCGCTGTGGTCGGTGCTGCACCAGTCGATCATCGAGCAGGACGGCGATTACGTGGAAACCCGGCTGCTGAGTGCAGGCAGCCGGACCAACCCCTGGTTCCAGGAAACCAGCAGCCATGTGATCGGAGACAACCAGTTGATCGCGCTGGATACCGATGTCGTCGGTTGCCACGGGTATTACTCGGACTTCTCCCGCACCTTTCATGCCGGCCCCAATGCGCCCACCGAGCGCCAACGCACCCTCTACAACCTGGCGTACGAGCAGGTGCAGCACAACATGGCAATCATCAAGCCTGGCATGACGTTCAAGGAGTACAGCGAGCAGGCTTGGAACATCCCCGAGAAATACCATGCCAACCGCTATTACCTGTCGGCCCACGGCTGCGGCATGACCGGGGAATACCCTTACCTCTACCACCACCATGACTACCCGGCATCGGGTTATGACGGCGAGATCCAACCTGGCATGACGCTGTGCGTCGAGAGTTACATCGGCGAAGAAGGCGGCCGCGAAGGCGTGAAGCTGGAGCAACAACTGCTGGTGACCGAGACCGGCACACAGCTGCTCTCGCTGTTCCCGTTCGAAGAACAACTGCTGCGCTGAACCCCGATGCGTGAACCGCATTGAATCCGGTCTGAAAAAAACAGGGCAATCCAAAATGATAAAAAAACTGCAAGCGTTGCTACTGGGGCTATGTCTGGTCGTGAGCGCCGTATCCCAGGCAGCGGACGCGAAGAAAATCACCATTGGCGTGAACAGCTGGGCAGAGAACATCGCCGTCGCCAACCTGTGGAAACTCATCCTTGAAGAGAAGGGCTACAGCGTGACCCTGCAGAACGCAGGCAAGATCATCCTTTACAACAGCGTGGCCCAGGGCAAGATCGACGTGTCGTTCGAAGTCTGGCTGCCGGCCTCCGACAAGGCGGCTTATGACAGCATCAAGGACAAGGTCCAGCTCATCGGCCCCTGGCTGGCCGAAGCGAATCTGGGGCTGGCCGTTCCCGACTACGTGAACATAAAAAGCATCGATGAGCTGAACGCGCACAAGGACGAGTTTCAATGGCGTGGTCGCTCGTCCATCTTCGGCATCGATGCGGGCACCGGGTTGATGGGCCTGACCGACAAGGCGATGACCGAGTACAACCTCGATTACACGCTACTGCCCTCCTCCGAAGCCGCCATGCTGCAATCGCTGGATCGGGCCATGAAACGCAAGGAGCCGATCGTCGTGACGCTGTGGAAGCCGCATTGGGTCTGGGCCAAGAAAGACCTGCGCTACCTCGACGATCCGAAGAAGGTCTTCGGTGCCACCGACTCGATCTACGGTATCGCCGCCCAGTCCTTCAAGGCAGAACACCCGCAAGCCGAGCAGTGGCTGCAGCAGTGGAAAATGGACGAGAAATCCCTCGGCGACTTGATGGCGACCATCAACGAAAATGGCGCGACCTCGCCTGAAAAAGGGGCCCGCGCCTGGATCGATGCCAACAGGTCGGCTGTCGAAGGCTGGCTCAGATAGCGTATCCGGGGCTGATTCGCCCTATTGCACGCAGCAAGGTCCAGAGCGTTATTGAACACTGTGGACCTTGCTCCTGAAGCCTCCCTCACCCTGCCGGGTCCGCAACACCTGAATCCACCGAAGGCTGGCGCACCAGGGAAATGCTCAGCAGCATGCCGCCGGCCAGACAAAGTCCGACGCACAGCAGCGCGGTCATGAACGCTTCTTTAATGGCTGCCGGGTCGCTCCGGGTGCCCAGCAGGCTGTAGAAAACACCGCCTATCACGGCAACGCTCAGCGCTGTGCTGATCTGCAGGGTTGAACTCGCAACCCCGGCAATCATGCCTGAATACGCCGGCGCTACGCGGCCCGTCACCATGCGCATGAGCGAAGGCATCGCGATGCCCTGCCCGAAGCCGATGCTGAACAGGATCGGAACAAGCAGCAGCGGCTGAGGATATTCAGCGCCTGAGGTCAGCAGAAGCAGCCCGATCAGCGCAAAAAAACCGGCGGCCTCCAATCCAAGCCCGATCGGGTTGACGTACTCGCCAAACGCTCGGCGGCACAACGGCGTCAACAATGGCCCGAGTAGAAACCCTGCACCAAACGGCAAGAAAACCAATCCTGCGCTCAGTGGCGAGACGCTCAGCGCAGCCTGCAGATAGACCGAGAACAGCAGGAAAAACGGCGCGATCGTGTAATACAGCAATGCGACGACCAGCGCACGCGCCAGTCCTCGCGCCTGCAAGGCGCTCGCGTCGATCAGCGGGAAACCGCCGCTGTGCTTCAGGCGGGCTTCGTACACCCAGAACGTGCGCACCAGTATCGGAACGGCAAGCAGCGACGCCCAGGCCCACCACGGCCACCCCGCCTCTCGCCCCTCGATCAACGGCACGATAAGCGCACCCAACGTCAGGACCGATAATGCCACCCCGCCCAGGTCCAGCCTGACCAGACTACGCGCCCGTGGTTGCTTGAGTACGGCCAGCCCAAATAGTACGACCAGCGCAGCTACCGGCAGATTGACCAGAAAGATGATCCGCCAGCCAAGCCCCAGCACATCCAGCGAAATCAGCAAGCCTCCCAAGGCCTGCCCGATCACCGAGGCCAGGCCGAAAACCGCGCCATACAGGCTCAGCGCAAAGGGCTTCTCAGTCTCGGGAAAAATCGCCTGTACCGATGCCAGCGCCTGTGGCGCCATCACGGCCGCCGTCACGCCCTGCAACGCGCGCCCGGCAACCAGTGTCCAGGAAGACCACGCCAGGCCGCACAACAGAGAAGCCAGCGCAAAGCCGACCAGGCCCAGCAGAAACATGCGGCCACGCCCATAGATATCGCCCAGGCGGCCACCGGTGATCAGGGTCACCGCGTACAGCCCGGCGTAGGTGGAGATCACCAATTGTTCGGCAGAGGCCGATGCCTGCAAATCGTGCCTGATCGACGGCAAGGCGACGTTGATGATGAAAAAATCCAGCGGTGGCAGGAAAGCGCCGACCAGCAGAATCACGAACATGGCCCAGCGACGCGGGTCAGGTTGGGATGTGTTTTCCCGGGACATTGAAGCCTCCATGGGCGACGCAAGCGCCGCAGGGGGGAATGAGAGGAGATGCAAATCAGGGGGCGCTTCGCAGAGTTCGAAGCGCTCGTCGATCAGAAACGCGCAGGCATTAGACGCGTTCGAATTTTTCCGAGCCGGCCACTGGCAGCCAGTTGTGCAGAGGCGTCAGGAAGTGCAGCTCGAAACGGCGTGACGCAAACCGCCACTCTCCCTCGCGCCGCTCGAATCGATCGTGATAAAGACCGCTGACCTGAACCGGACCCTGTTCAACGTCGTGAAACAGGCAGTCCGCAGCGACGGTTGCCGTCGCGCTGTCGCCATCGAGGCGAATCATGGCGTTGGACATCCAGTGGTGCATGTGCGGCATGCGGCGCCAGTTTCGGCGGGCCATGGCCAGAATCTCGTCAGGGCTGGCCCCGCCGCCGAAGCCGGGCAAGTCCAGTGTCGCGTCGTCATGCCAAAGGCTGTGCAAGAGATCGCTGTCCATCAGGTCAAAGGCGTTGGCGTAGCCGGATATCAGCGACTCGATCGCCAGGCGGCTTTCCAGTGCGTCCAGACGTGCGGCGAGGGCTTCGATATTCATTGAGCGTTACCTGTTTGAGTGGAGGCGTCTGCTGCGGTGGTGAATTTGTCCAGGCTGGCGAACACCGACCAGTCGCGATCGCCCAGGCCACGGGCAACCGCCTGGGACATGGCAGCCCGCACCACTCTGGCGGCGGGCAGTTGCAGGCCCTTGCCACTGGCGGCATCCAGCGCCAGGTCGACGTCCTTCAGACCAAGGGACAGCTTGAAGCCGGGCTCGTGAATGCCACTGACAATGAATGCCCCATAGCGTTGGTAGCTCGGGCAGTCGAACAACGTCTGCGTGAGGATCGCGCTGAAATCCGCAGGGCTGACCTCATACGCCTCGGCCAGCCTGAGCGCCTCACCCAGCGACTCGATGGCCTGGGTGATCATCATGTTGCCGGCGATTTTCGTGATGCAGGCGTGCACCGGACGCTCACCCAGCCGCCAGGTCTTTTTGCCAAGGACGTTGAACAGCGGTTCAACCTTTTCGATCGCCCAGGCAGGACCAGCCGCCAGAATGTTGGCCTGGCCCCGGCTCACGACCGCAGGCACGCCGAACACCGGTGCGGCGATCAGCGCAATGCCAGCTTCGACGTGTAGCGCATGCAGCTGTTCGACAAGTGCAGGCGAGAGCGTTGACATGACGATATGAATGCAGCGCTCGCCCGCATGCGCCAACGCGTTTGAAGACAGCAGCACCTGCTGCACTGCGTGGTCGTCGGCCAGCATGCTGATGACCACCTCAAACTCGAATGCCTGCGCAGGCGTATCCAGCGCGACCACGCCTTCAAGTTCGTCCAGACTGCGCCGGTTACGATTCCAGGCGCTTACCCGGTGGCCCGCCTGGATCAGCCGCGGGATCATTGCCCTGCCCATGCTGCCCACGCCAATAAAACCGATATTCATCAATGCCTCCCGTAGGCTCTTGTTCGCTTACGGGACCATTGTCCAGACGCCAGGCTTGCGGCGGGACTGCCATTGCTGCATCTTCGCCGTTCATTTTTGTACGAGGTGAGCCATGGATTGGAATGACCTGCGCGTCTTTCTGGCCATTGCCCGAAGTGGCTCGCTGGGCGCGGCTGCAAAACTGCTGGGCGTCAGCCATCCCACGGTCGGGCGGCGTCTGCATGCGCTCGAACAGCACAGCGGGGAGACGTTCTTTCGTCGTACCGCGACGGGCCTTGTGCTGACCGACAGCGGCGAGCGCATTTTCGAACTGGCCCAGGACATGGAGCGCAGCGCGCTGACGATCGAGCGGCGAATCGCCGGTGAAAGCGACCAGCCCGAAGGCCTGCTGCGCATCTCCTCAGCGGACTGGTTTGCCTGTTACGTGCTGGGGCCGGTGTTCAAGCAGTTGCTCGCCCGTCATCCGCTGATCGTGCCTGAAGTGATCGCGGGGCACCGGCTGTTCGACCTCACGCGCCGAGAGGCCGACATTGCGTTCAGGATCGTCCCCTTCACCGAGCCTGACATCGTCCAGCGCCGCCTCACCACCCTGCCCTACGGCCTGTACGGCAGCGTGCTGAACCACTCCGGGCAGGCCGGTGTGGATGACAGGATCGCACTGATCACCATGAACACCGCGCAAGCGCACTATCCGGACGTACTCTGGCTGCAAGAGCAATTTCCCGGGGCCAGAATCGCATTCACCAGCAGCAGCCGAACGGCGCAAGCGCAGATGTGCGCGCTGGGGCTTGGGGTTTGCGTATTGCCACGTGTCCTGGGCGATCAGTTGCCTGCATTGAGACTGCTGGACATCGGCCAGACGCCGCCGGGGCGCGACATCTGGATGGGCTATCACCAGGACATGCGACAGATGGATCGACTGCGAGCGTTCGCCGACCTGGCCGGGCAAATGATTGGCGGGATCTGATCCAAAAGGGGCTGCCGTGCTGCTGGTCGTCACGCCCACCCTGCACGGCGGGTAATGGCGTGAACGATGACGATTGAGCCGATCGCGCAAAAAACCGAGCCGATCTCGCACAACCAGTCCTGCCTGCACTTTTAAGCTGGAGCCACATCAATATTCGAGGCTCCACGACATGAACACCCAAGCGTCACTGCTTCATTCGCTACTCACTAAAGCCACGCATCTGGACAAGCTCGGTATCCACTTGATACGGCTGGGCGTGGCGGTGATTTTCATCTGGATCGGCGCGCTGAAATTCGTGCCCTATGAAGCCGACAGCATCACGCCGTTCGTGGCCAACAGCCCTGTCATGTCGTTCTTCTACGAGCACCCGCAGGCGTACAAGGCGCACCTGACCCACGAAGGCCAGCTCGATCCCGTCAAACGCCAATGGCAGACGGAAAATCACACCTATGCGTTCTCCGACGGGCTGGGAACGGTGGAAATTCTGATCGGCCTTCTGGTGCTGTCCTATGCCTTCTCCCGACGCCTGGGCATGGTCGGCTCGATTCTGGCGTTCCTCACGCCGCTGGTGACGCTTTCGTTCCTGATCACCACACCGGAAGCCTGGGTGTCGAACCTCGGCGATGCCGACTTCGGCTTTCCCTACCTCTCCGGCGGCGGACGCCTGGTGCTCAAGGACGTGCTGATGCTCGCCGGCGGCGTGGTGATGATTGCCGACTCCGCACGCCAGTTGCTGCAGGACAAGCCAGCAGCAAGGGCGTACGAGACGGGGAGCATCTGACGAACAACTTCGCACGCTGGAGCGCACTGTGCGGCCTGCGCCTGAACGCGTCCCCGCCGGTCCTGAAAGGCAGCGCTGAAGCCACTCGCCTCAGCCCCGATACCGCCCAGGCTTGTGCCAACTGATCAGCACCAGATTCATCGCCACGGTGCCGATCAACGACCACAGCAGTTTGTCGGTCGGCAGGTAAAGGTTGGCGATGGCGAACAGGACGGCGTCGAGCACCAACTGGCAGAGCCCGGCGTTGATGGCGAATCGGCGCTGAATCCACAGCACCACCGATCCGGTTCCGCCCATGGACGCGTTGTGCCTGGCCAGGCACAGGATGCCCATCCCCAGCAGCGTGCCACCCAGGATCCAGCCGACCTCAGGATCGATGCCGGAGAGGTTCAGGGCCGGGGTGACCAGCTTGACGCCCAGCCCCAGCGCGAAGCTGACCAGCACGCTTTTCAGGGTGAACGCACGCCCCATGGTGAACAGGGCGAACAGCAGAAACGGCACGTTGATCGCTGGCACCAGAACCGAGGCCGGGTACGGGCTGACGAACGAACCGAGCAGCGCCATGCCGGCAATGCCTCCGGTGATCAAGCCACTTTTGCTCAGTATTGCGATACCCGTGGCGGCCAGGGCGATCCCGGTGAACAGGCCGTAAGCGTCATCGAGTGTGCTGTGTCGCGGGTACAGCGCGGTGTCATCGCAGCTCATACGGCGCCCCCATCAGCACGGTCGAACGCTTGTCGCAGCCTTCGGTGGCAGTGATCCGGGCGATCTCGATGCCCTGGCGCAGGATGATGACTTCTGTCCCATGGATGACCTGTTCGAGGATGTATTCAAGGCTGGACTGAGCTTCGGGCATGTCGTACTTGACCTGGTGCATGGCGGTTTCCTTTTGGGATTCGAGTGGTTCTGGCAGTGCCCGGCGGGTTGCGCCGTTGGGTCTGCGCTGCAGCCTGTCTTTGGAGGAGGCATGAACGAGATTTTAGGGATTGATGCGCCGAAAGTGCTTTCGTATTTTTGGCGCTGGCGCTAGATTCCGGGAAAATATTTTGCGAATGACCAGAAATGCAGAAAAACAATCTAGATGACATGGACCGCCGCATTTTGCAGGTGCTGGCACGCGATGGCCGGGCCAGCCTGCAGGACATCGGCAAGCAGGTCGGCCTCTCATCCAGCCCTTGCTGGCAGCGCATCAAGCGCATGGAAGAAACCGGCATCATTCAGGGTTACCAGGCCCGCATCGACATGGCGGGGTTGGGCTATGGCGACGGGCTGATCGTCATGGTCACGCTCGACCAGCATGGCGACGAGATACTGGAGCGCTTCGAGCGCGCCCTGGCTGAAATTCCCGAGGTGATCGAGGCGTATCTGGTGTCGGGGGAGTACGACTATTTCCTGCGCCTGGCGGTGAAGGACACCCGCGACTACGAGCGCCTGCTGCGCGAGAAGCTGTACAAGATCCCGGGCCTGCGTCATTCGGTGTCCAGCTTCGTGCTGCGTCAGCTCAAGGCCGCCAGCGTTCCGCTTTGAAGGCCGCGGGTAGCGCAGCGCCCCGCCGCTGACGGATAATCCCGCGCAAAATCCGCAATGCCCGCTGTCGATGCACGGCGTTACCAAGGAGCAATTGATGGTCAAGACCAAACCGCGTCCCGCCGTGAACGGGGTGGCATCCGCCGACCGGGTGCTGACCGTACTGACCGCGTTTCGCACCGGCGACACCGCACTGACGCTGGTCGAGCTGGCCGAGCGCACGGACCTGATCAAGAGCACGATCATGCGGCTGATGGTGTCGCTGGAGACCTTCGGTTTCGTCAATCGCCTGGCCGACGGCCGCTACACCCTGGCCAGTGAAGTGATGCGCCTGAACGCGGTGTATCAGGAGTCGCTGGATCTGGAAAAACACGTGCTGCCGCGCCTGCATCGTTTGTGCGATGAAACCGGCGAAACCGCTTCCTTCTATGTGCGCCACGGCGCCTATCGCATGTGCCAATATCGGGTGAACTCCCCTCACCGCCTGCGCCTACACCTGCAACCCGGCGACATCCGCCCCATGGACGGCGCCGCCAGTGCCGAGGCGCTGCGCTGCACTTACGCCCGCGCGGCCGAGCATCCAGAACCCTTCTATTCGGCCGGCATCACCGACCCGCACTCGGCGTCCATGGCCATGCCGATTTTCGGTGCGCAGCAGGAGTTGATGGGGGCCATCGTGGTGTCCGGCCCGGCCGGGCGCCTGACCGCCGAGCGTGCCGATTCGCTGGCGGCGGTGTTCAAAGAAGTGGCGGAAGATCTGACCCGCAGCCTGGGCGGGCGGATCCAGTAAGACCCGCCCCACCCCGCTTGCCGGTAGTGGATACAGCCTGTCAGTTGGCGCTGACAGGCTCGGCGCCTTGCGCCTGATTGCGTTGGTGCCGACGCCCCAGGATCAGCACCATGCTGCCGGCCGCCAGATTGAGCAGGGCCAGCGGCATCAGGGCCAGCGCGTAGCTGCCGGTTGCACCATGGATCGCGCCGTAGACGTTGACCATCAAACCACCACCGAACAGGTTCGCCCACGCCCCGATCACCGCCAGCCCGGCCGCTGCCGTGCTGCTGGACATCCAGCTGGAGGCCAGGGCCCAGAACGGCCCTTTCATCGAATAGGCGCCGATCAGCACCATCGACAGCAGCACGACCGTGGCCACCAGCGACGAAGTCACCAAGGCCAGCAACAGCCCGGCGGCGATCAGGAACAAGGTGGCTGCGGTGTGCCAACGGCGTTCGTTGCGCCGGTCCGAGCTGCGCCCCCAGAGGATCATGATCAGCGAAGCCAGACCGTAGGGAATGGCGTTGACCAGACCGATCTGCAGGCTGTCCAGATGGAAGGTCTTGAGCAACTGCGGCGCCCAGACACTCATGGTGCTGCCTGCGGCCGAGGCGCCGGTGTAGATCAGCACCATGGCCCAGATGTCCTTGTGCCGGAGCAATTGCCACAGCGAGATGTGGCCGATCTGCGCCTTGCGCTGGCGTTCCTCGGCCAGCCTGCCGACCAGCCACTGGCGTTGATCGTCCGCCAGCCACTTGGCCTGCTCGGGGCGATCGGTCAGCACGAACAGGCAGGCAATGCCCAGCAATACCGCCGGAATCCCTTCGAGGATGAACAGCCAGTGCCAGCCGCGCATGCCCAGCATGCCGTCCAGGGTCAGCAGGTAGCCCGAAATGGGCGAGCCGAGAAAGTTGGCTCCCGGAATCGCCACCATGAAGATCGCCACCATCCGTGCCCGATAGGTCGACGGCAGCCAGTAGGTCAGGTACAGCAGCACCCCGGGAAAGAACCCGGCCTCGGCCGCGCCCAACAGAAAGCGCATGACGTACAGCGAGTTCGCGCCTTCGACAAAGGCGGTACCGGCCGACACCAGCCCCCAGGTGATCATGATCCGGGCGATCCACAGCCGCGCGCCAAAGCGCTGCAACGCCAGATTGCTTGGCACCTCGACCAGGAAATACGAAACGAAAAACAGGCTGCTGGCCAGACCGAACACCGCAGGCGTCAGGCCCAGGTCCTGGTTCATCTGCAGCGAAGCCATGCCGATGTTGCCGCGATCGATGATCGCGATCAGGTAACACATGATCAGAAACGGCAGCAGGCGCCACGCCACCCGGCGCATGGTCGCCCGCTCCAGTTCACTGATCGCTGTCTGTGAAGTCATGCTGTTCTCCTGTGTTTATTGTTGTGGAGATAACGCCGCTTGCAAGGCTCGCCGCAGGCTAGCGGCGAGCGGCTCGGTTCATGCGTCGATCAGTTGGCGATTGACCACGCAGCGCGGATCCAGCGGCTTGCCGTCCAGCGCGTCGAGAATCTGCTGCACCGCGACCAGCCCCACGCGCTCGCGGGCGGCATCGGTGTTGGCGCCGACGTGTGGGGTCGCCACCAGATTGCTCAGACCCCACAGCGGGCTGTCTGCCGGTGGCGGTTCCGGGCTGAAGGTGTCGAGCCCGGCAGCGCCGATCTGCCCGCTGGACAGGGCCTCGACCAATGCAGGCGTGTCGATCAACTCGCCTCGGGCGGTGTTGATCAGCAGGCTGCCGGGGCGCATCAGGGCGAACTGCTCGCGGCTGAACAGGTGGCGATTGGCGTCGGTCAGCGGGCAATGCAGGCTGATGACATCGCAGTCCTGCAGCAGGCGCTCGAAGCTTTCTTCGCGACGGACATGATCGCGCGCCGGCAGCGCCTTCAGATAGGGGTCGTAGACCCTGACCTGCATGCGCAGCGGCGCCACCAGGTCCATAAGGATGCTGCCGATGGCGCCCAGCCCCACCAGGCCCAACGTCTTGCCGAACAGCTCGGTGCCATTGGCGGTGGCCTTGTCCCAGTGCCCGGCACGCACCCGCGCATCCAGCCAGGCGGTCTGGCGGGCGGCGCTGAACATCAGGGCAAAGGCATGCTCGGCCACCGATTGCGCATTGGCGCCGACGGCGATGGTCACCGGCACCTTGCGCGCGGCCGCCGCCTGGATGTCGATGGTGTCGTAGCCCACGCCGTGCTTGGCGATGATTTTCAGGTTGGCGCAGGCGTCGATCATTTCCCGCGTCAGCTTGCCGGTGCGCACCACGATGGCGTCCGGCTGCTCGGCCTTGAGGGTTTCGATCATCTGCTCAGCCGGCAGGTACGGCGTGGTGGGAATCACCGTCACGCCACGCGAAGCTGCCAGCGCCATTGCATCGGGAGCCAGCGCGAGGCCGGTGAGGAGGATTTTACGAGTCATGCTGTCACCTTGTTTTTATGGCTGACCTTTCGAGGCCTGAAAACACCCTATCACAATGAAACGTCGTTGCAATATTAAAAAACCAACCACCTATCACCTCGATAAATTCATGCAAAAAGATCGTTGATATTGGATTTATGAAATGCAATTCTATTTTCACACCCGGCGAGTCCCGCCGGCGGCATCACACAATTTCAAGAGAGAATGCCCATGACGATCGGATTTCGAGTGCTACAGGCACCGCGCAAAGTGAGCCCTGAGTGGGTCGCACGGTTTCGTGAAGTACCAGTGGCCAACGTCAGCGATTCGATGAACCGCATGACCGCAGGCGGCGCGAACCTGCGCCCGATGCACCGCGAAGGTGTGCTGGCCGGCCCGGCCCTGACGGTCAAGGCCCGCCCCGGCGACAACCTGATGCTGCATTACGCGATCGACATCGCCGAGCCTGGCGACGTGATCGTGGTCGACGCTGGTGGCGATCTGAGCAATGCCCTGATTGGTGAAATGATGGTGGCCTACGCGATCAAGCGTGGCGTGGCGGGCATCGTCATCCATGGCGCGATCCGCGATGCCGGCAGCATCGGCGCCGGCGACTTCCCGCTGTTCGCCGCCGGTGTGTCCCATCGCGGCCCGTACAAGGACGGCCCGGGGGAAATCAACGTGCCGATTGCCATTGCCGGCATGGTCATCGAGCCGGGAGATCTTGTGATCGGTGACGACGACGGCCTGCTCTGCGTGCCGTTCGATGAAGTCGCTGCCGTCTATGACCGCGCCCACGCCAAGCATGCGGCCGAGGTCAAACAGCTCGAGCAGATCGCCCGTGGCGAGAACGACCGCAGCTGGGTCCTCAAATCCCTGCAACAGAAAGGCTGCGCGCTGCCGCAATGACGCCAGCCTCGGGGTGCCTGTCAGGCGCCCCGTTACCTGTTCCCCCCACCGCCTGCGACCACATCAGGAGCCGCCATGAGCTTCTTTCCCGCCCCACAGATCACTGAAACCACTGTTTTCACCCGCCTGCCCGAGCACTTCCGCAAGCCGCGCCGCACCGCCTGGGCAGACGGCAACCGCCAAGGCCAGCACATCGACTCGTTTCTGGAAGGCCCGTCGTTCGACCGCCACGGCAATCTGTACGTCACCGACATTCCCTACGGGCGGATTTTCCGCATCTCTCCAGTTGGCGAGTGGGAACTGGTGTGCGAGTACGACGGCTGGCCCAACGGCTTGAAAATCCACCGCGACGGACGGATTTTCATCACCGATTACAAGCGCGGCATCATGGTGCTCGACCCCGCCAGCGGGCACATCGAACCCCTGCTCGAATCGGCCGGCTCCGAAGGCTTCAAGGGGGTCAACGATCTGGTCTTTGCGCCCAATGGCGACCTGTATTTCACCGATCAGGGCCAGACCGGCCTGCAGGACCCGACCGGGCGCGTCTACAAGCTGGACGCTCAGGGCCAGCTCAGTTGCCTGATCAACACCGTGCCCAGCCCCAACGGCATCGTCTACGACCCCAAGCTCAACCACTTGCTGATCGCTGTCACCCGCGCCCAGCAGATCTGGCGCATCCCGCTGGGCAACGGCTCGATCATTAGCAAGGTCGGCGTGTTCGCTCAACTGCATGGTGGGCTGGGTGGTCCGGACGGCCTTGCACTGGACGCCGAGAGCAACCTGTACATCGCCCACACCGGTTTCGGCTCGGTCTGGCGCCTGTCGAAAGTCGGCGAGCCGTTGCAGCGCATTGTGTCGTGCGAAGGCATCAGCAACACCAACCTGGCCTTTGGCGGCGAAGACGGCCGCACGCTGTTCATCACCGAATCGCAGAGCGGTTCCATCCTGCAAGTGCGCACACCGGTGCCGGGCCTGGCCATGTATTCACGCAGCTGACCCGCGGCAATGCAGTCCCCCTATAACAATGACAAAAGAAGTGACGCCATGACCCGAGAAACCCCGCCCCTCCCCGGGCTGACCGAGGCCGAAGGTGAACAGCTGCTGCGCCGCGTGATGCTGCGCATCCTGCCGTTCATCTTCGCCTGCTACGTGATCAGCTACCTGGATCGCACCAACGTCGGCTTTGCCGCCATCAGCATGAACAAAGACCTGGGCCTGACCGCCACGATGTTCGGCTGGGCGGCGGGCCTGTTCTTCTTCGGTTATTTCATTTTCGAGATCCCCAGCAACCTGTTGATGCAGCGCTTCGGCGCTCGCATCTGGATCGCCCGGATCATGATCACCTGGGGCCTGATCTCCATCGGCACTGCCTTCGCCACAGGTCCTGTGAGCTTCAGCATCATGCGTTTTCTGCTGGGCCTGGCCGAAGCCGGTTTCACGCCGGGGGTGTACCTGTATTTCACCTACTGGTTTCCCGGCAAATGGCGGGCGAAAGCCACGGCGGCGTTCCTCTTGGGCATTCCGGTGGCCAATATCTTCGGCTCGCCGCTGTCCGGCTTGCTGCTGGACATGCACGGGATTCTCGGCCTTAAAAACTGGCAGTTCCTGCTGGTGGCCGAAGCCTTGCCAGCCGTACTGCTGGGCATTGCCTGCCTGTTCGTGCTGGTGGATTCCCCGGCGAAGGCGCGCTGGATGAGCGAGCGGGAAAAAGCCTGGCTGACCGAAAAACTCGGCCACGAGCAGGCGGCCATCGGCGCGTCCCACGGCACTACGCTGCGCGGCGCGATGACCAACCCGAAAGTCTTCGTGCTGGCGGCGATCAATTTCTGCTGCATCGTCGGCTCCATCGGCATCGGCCTGTGGATGCCGCAGATCATCAAGAGCCTGGGGATGCAGAACAGTACGGTCGGTTTGGTTGCGGCGCTGCCCTACATTCTCGGCGCGATTTCCATGACGCTCTGGGCGCGCCTGGCCAACCGCAGCAAACAGCGCCTGCCTTACGTGGTGAGTGCTTTGGCGTTTGCGGCGCTGGCGCTGGTCCTGGCCGCGTTGATCGACACTCCGGTACTGAAAATCGCCAGCCTTGCCTGCGCCGTCGCCGGCATCCTGTGTTTCCAGGCGACCTTCTGGGCGATCCCGTCGACCTTCCTCACCGGGCGCGCGGCAGCGGGCGGGCTGGCGCTGATCGTGTCCATTGGCAACCTGGGCGGGTTCGTCGGGCCGTTCATGATCGGCCTGATCAAGGACGCTACCCAGTCGTACTCCGGCCCGTTCTATGCGGTGGCCTCGATCCTGATGCTCGGCACCTGCCTGATGCTGTGGCTGGGGGATCCGGCGCGGCGCAAGCACGATGGCGCCGATGACCTGCAGCCGAGCACCGCAACCCGTTGACTCCCCGCTACTGACCGCCTGCGCCATGCAGGCGGTCACCCTCGCTTGCTCACCTCGATCGCTTCGAATACCCCGCCGCTGACCCGACTCCCTCGTTCGAAGGGATTCACAACTTTTTTTGAACTATTAGACAACTGGCTAGCTGGCTATCTTTTTCGTTCTTGCGTTTGTATTCAGAACGTTACAAATGCCAATCCAAACGAGGGTGGCATCCGTCAAAACCCCTGCATTGAACTCGCGTGGATCCAATCTAACGTTTGGTGATCCATACCTGTGTAGAGGCTGATTGCGCTCGCCTGGCTCACCAATAAGAGAAACGTCTGACACGCCCCGCTATGGATCTTGGACTGCATCAACGCCCAAGCAATTGTCGCGTAGTTGTTTGTTTAGAAAGCGAAAGAAAGGGATTGGAAATGGAAAACGTCGTTGTCGCCGACAAAGCAACCTCTCAGATCGATGCCCATGCCTGGGGCGATCTGCAGCTGAAAAACCCCTCCGTCGTGCAAGTACCCGTGTCTCCCGACAAAGTGGCATCGGTCAGCCGCAACGGCCAGGACCTGGTGGTCAACCTCAAGAACGGTGAACAGCTCAAAGTCGCCAATTTCTTCGCCAGCAACCCGGAGGGAGTCACCAGCGACATCGTGTTCCAGGGTGAAGACGGCGCCCTCTGGCAGGCGCAGTACAGCGCACAGGCATTCGACGGTTTTACCTTTGAAGAGATCTCTTCGATCGATGAACTGATTGCCGGCGCCGGCGTGGTCGGCGGTTCGACCTCGGCCTGGGCCGTCGCCGGCCTGGGCCTGTTGGGTGCCGGAGGCGCGGCGGCGGTCTCGGGTGCTGGTGGTGGTGGAGGTGGAGGCGGCGGTGGTGATGGCGGTACACCCGGCGACACCACCGCCCCCGATGCGCCGACCAGTCTTCTGGTGTCGGCCAACGGTCTGATCCTGACCGGCCTCGGGGAAATCGGCGCGCGGGTCACGGTGCGCGACGCGTTCGGCAATGTTCTGGGTACCGGTATCGTGGGCAGCGACGGGCATTTCGAAATTGCGCTGAATGCCCCACAAACCAATGGCCAGTCGCTCAACGTCACCCTCACCGACGCCGCCGGCAACACTTCGGCGCCGGGCACGGCCATTGCCGGCGACACTACGGCGCCCGATGCGCCGGCCAATCTACTGGTCAATGCCGACGGCACTCATCTGACCGGGACCGGCGAGCCTGGCGCGACCATTCAGGTACGCGCCGCCGACGGCACCCTGATCGCCAGCGGCTTAGTGGCGGCCGACGGCACCTTCAACCTCACGCTCAACCCGGCTCAGGTCGACGGCCAGACCCTGTCGGTGACCGCCACCGACGCCGCTGGCAACGTCTCCGGCGCAGCGCAAGCCCAGGCGCCGGACATCGATAACCCCGGCACGCCGGACCAGACACCGCCGGATGCGCCGACCGATCTGGCCATCAGTAACAGCGGCACCCTGCTCACCGGCCATGGCGAGGTCGGCGCGCGAGTGACTGTCATCGACGCCAACGGCAATGTGCTGGGCACGGCGGTCGTCGGTGCGGACGGGCTCTTCCAGGTCACCCTTTCGCCTGCGCAGGTCAACGGAGAGTTACTGCAAGTCAGCCTGACTGATGCGGCGAACAACACCTCGGCCAACGTGTCGATTCAGGCCCATGACAATACGCCGCCCGTCACGCCCACCGACCTGTCTCTGTCCGCCGACGGCTCGACAGTGACGGGCCACGGCCACCCCGGCGTGCGCATCCTGATCCGTAATACCTCAGGCCAGGTCATCGGTGCCGGGCGCGCGGATGCCAACGGCGATTTCAGCATCACCCTCACGACACCGCAGACCAACGGCGAGCATCTGGATGTGGTGACCACCGATGCCGCGGGCAACAGTTCCGCGCCGGTGGTCATTACTGCACCGGACAACGATCCACCGGCGATCGTCACCAATGTGGTGATCAGCGCCGATGGCACACAGATTTCCGGCAAGGGCGAACCCCTGGCCACGGTGACCATTCTCGGGCCGAACGGTGCCGTCATCGCAACGGCGGTCGTGCAGGCCAATGGCAGCTTCGAAGCGACGCTGTCTCCCGCGGTCACCGTTGGAGACACTGTCCAGATCACCCAGACCGACGCTGCAGGCAATCCTTCGCCGACCCTTTCGGTGAACGCGCCCGATGCAACCGGCCCTGCGACACCGGGCAACCTTGCAGTCAGCGCGGACGGCACCCACCTCACCGGTACTGGCACGCCGGGCAATCTGATCGAGGTACGTGATGCCAACGGCACCGTGATCGCAACCGGCACCGTACAGCCCAATGGCACCTTCGATATCACTTTCAGCCCGCCGCAGATCAGCGGCGCAGTGGTGGACGTGGTGGCCGTCAGCGGCAGCGGTGGCAGCAGCGAAAGCTCGGTGACCGTTCCCGTCACGACACCGGACGCCACCCCACCCGCGGCCACCACCGACCTTGCCGTCAGCAACAACGGCCTGGCCTTGACCGGCCGTGGCGAACCGGGCGCGACCGTCAAGGTCACCGATGCCCAGGGCAATGTGCTGGGGACCGCAGTGGTCAACCAGGCGGGCAGCTTCAGCGTGACGCTGTCCAGCGCCCAGACCAACGGCCAGACCCTGAGCGTGGTGCAGACCGACGCCGCCGGCAACACCTCCACCGCGACCCCGGTGACCGCCACGGATCTGGACGGCCCGCTGCAACCGACGGGCCTCAGCGTCAACAGCGATGGCACCGTGCTCAGCGGTACTGGTGAAGCAGGTTCGCGGATCACCGTCAGGGACAGCAATGGCAACGTGTTGGGCACCGCGACCGTGGGCGCCGACGGCCACTTCAACGTGGCATTGAGCAGCCCGCAACACAACGGCCAGACGCTGCAGATCACAGCAGTCGATACGGCCGGCAATGCAGCGCCGCCCCTGCCCTACGTCACCCCCGATACCCAGGCCCCGGCACCGTTGACCGGCCTGGCCCTTAACACTCAAGGGCTGGTGCTGACCGGCAACGGAGAAGTGGGCGCCAACGTCATCGTGCGCGATGCCTCGGGTGCGATCATCGGTACAGGCTCGGTGGGCACGGATGGTCATTTCACCCTGACCCTGAACAGCCCACAGGTCGACGCGCAGGTTCTGCAAGTCACCCAGACCGATGCCGCTGGCAACGTTTCGCCGCCCTCTTCCATCACCGCCCCGGACACCACGGCACCCGGCGCTGTCACGGCGGTGAGCATCTCCGCCAACGGCCTGGTGATCACCGGTAATGGCCAGGTCGGCGCAACCGTTACCGTCCTCGACTCGACAGGCCATAGCCTGGGTACGGCGGTGGTCGGCGCCAACGGACGCTTCGAGGTCAATCTGTCTGCCGCACAAATCAACGGCCAGAACCTGACGGTGACCCAGGCCGACGGTGCGCCGGTCTCTTCGCCCCCGGTCCCGGTGCAGGCGCCGGATCTGCAGGCACCCGTGGCGCCAGAGCAACTGGTGCTCAATCCTGCAGGCAATGCGCTCTCCGGCACCGGCGAGGCCGGCGCCACGGTGCACGTCTACGGGCCGGGCGGCGTGTTGCTCGGCAGCATCGTGGTGGGCAGCGACGGCACCTTCACCGTGCCGCTGTCGGCGGTGCAGAACGACGGCCAGTTGCTGGTGGTCAATCAGACCGATCCGGCCGGGCATGTGTCGCCGGACGCTTCGCTCACCGCACCGGACACCACCGCCCCACCGCCACTGAGCAACGTGGCCCTCAGCGCCAACGGCGCCACAGTGACGGGCTTAGGTCAGGCCGGCGATACCGTGACCGTCAAGGACGCCCTGGGCAACGTGCTCGGCACCGCCGTGGTGGCCGCCAACGGCAGCTTCAGCGTGGCCCTGAACACACCGCAGCTGGACGGCCAGGTACTGAGCGTCACCCAGACCGACGCCAGCAACCTGCCCTCGCCGGTCAGCAACGTCACTGCACGCGACGTCACGGCGCCGCTTGCTCCGACCGGGCTGAGCGTCGATTCCAGCGGCGGCAACAGCGTGGTGCACGGCTCGGCCGAGGTGGGCAGTACCGTTCAAGTACTGGACGCCAACGGTCAGGTGCTGGGCAGCATCGTCGTGGATTCGAGCGGCACGTTCGCCATCCCCCTTGGCTCGCTCCTGGCCAACGGCGAAGCGCTGCATCTGGTCGCCACAGATGCGGCCTCGAACAGCTCGTTGCCTGCACCGGTCAGTGCACCGGACACCACAGCACCGGGCATCGTCACCAACCTGGCCATCGATCCGGCCGGCACCAGCGTTTCCGGTGTCGGCGAACCTGGCACCATCATCACTGTGCGCGTTGCCGGAGGTGCGGTGATCGGCACCGGCACCGTGGGCAGCAATGGGGTGTTCGTGGTGACCCTGACCACCCCTGCCGCGCCCGGCAGCAGCCTGCAAGTGGTCAGCACCGACGCGGCCAACAACGCCTCGACACCGGTGACACTGGCAGGCCCCGACGGCACGCAACTGGCGACCCCGAGCAGCCTGGCACTGAGCACCGACGGCTTCACCCTGACCGGTGTCGGCACGCCGGGGAGCACCATCACCATTACTGCCAGCGACGGCAGCACACTGGGCATTGGCCTGGTCGACAGCTTCGGCCGGTTCAACATCCGCCTGGCATCCGCGCAGATCAACGCACAGACCCTGCACGTCACCGCCAGCGACGGCGTGCACACCTCGGTACCGGGCACCATCATCGCCGCCGACAACACGCCACCCGATGCACTGACCCAGCTGACCATCAACGGCACCGGTACTGTGGTCTCCGGCCGAGGTGAAGCAGCCGCGACGGTGAGCATCAGCAACAGCGCCGGTACCGTGCTGGGCACCGCCGTGGTGGGCAGCGACGGCAGCTTCAACGTGACGCTGAACACCGCGCAACATGACGCGCAGTCGTTGATCGCCACCCAGCGCGACCCGGCCGGCAACGTCTCACAACCGGCCACCGTCGTTGCGCCGGACCTTACGGCGCCGGCAGCAGCCACGGGCTTGAGTATCAACAACGTCGGCACCGTGGTCAGCGGCCAGGGCGAGGCCGGGGCGACCGTCACCGTACGTGACGCCGCTGGCAACTTTCTCGCAGATGGCATCGTCGACCAGAGCGGTCATTTCCAGGTGACCCTGCCCGGCGCGCAGACCACCGGCGCGCCGCTGCACGTCACCCTCAGCGACGGCGCAGGCAACACCTCGCCTGACGCACTGCTCAATACGGTCGACAGCACCCCGCCAGCCGCCGTGCAGGTGGGTGTGATCAGCCCCGATGGCAGCACCCTCAGCGGCACCGGCGAGGTCGGCGCCACGGTCAAGGTGACCGATGCCAGCGGTAACCTGCTGGGCACCGCCGTGGTGGGCAGCAACGGCCTGTTCACCGTGACCCTCAACCCTGCGCCCAACAACGGCCAGACCCTGGACATCAGCCAGACCGACCCGAGCGGCAACGTCTCGCCTTCGGTCACCGCAACGGCGCCCGATATCACGCCACCTGCCGCACTGACCCAGGTGTCGGTCAATGCCGACGGCGTCACGGTGATCGGCCATGGCGAACCCGGCGCGACGGTCACCGTGCGCAGCGCCGACGGCACCCTGCTCGGCACGGGTCTTGTGGCGGCCAACGGCTCGTTCAGCCTGACGCTCAACACGCCGCAACTCAACGCTCAAGTGCTGACGGTCACTCAGGAAGACCCGCCGGGCAACGTGTCCACGGCGGTGACGGTGATCTCTGTCGACCACACAGCGCCAGACGCCCCGCTTGGGCTGACCCTCAACCCGGCCGGCCTGCAACTGGGCGGCACCGCCGAAGCGGGCAGCACGGTGACCGTGCGCGATGCCGCAGGCAACGTGCTCGGCACTGCTACCGCTGCGGCCAACGGCACCTTCCAGGTGGTGCTCAACAGCGCCCAGCTCAACGGCCAGAACCTCAGCGTCACGGCCACCGATGCGGCGGGCAATGTGTCGGCCGCCACGCCCCTCCAGGCCGGCGACACCACACCACCGGCAGCGGCGGGCAATCTGGCGATCAGCGCGGACGGCCTGACCCTGGCCGGCAGCGGCGAAGCAGGCGCGACGGTGGTGGTGCGCGATGTCAACGGCACGCAACTGGGCACGGCCACCGTCGGCAACAACGGCGCTTTCAGCGTAAACCTGTCGCCAGCGATCGGCGCGGGCACCACGGTCACCGTTGTGCAGACCGATGCGGCAGGCAACCCCTCGCCGAGCGCCACCGTCACCGCGCCCGGTTCGCTGGCAGAACCGGCCCCGACTCAACTGAATCTCAGCGCCGATGGCCTGACGCTGACCGGCGCCGCCCACGTCGGCAGCACCGTCACCATTCGCAGCGCCTCGGGCGCCGTGCTGGGCAGCGCGCTGGTGGGCAGTAACGGCACCTTTAGCGTCACCCTCAGCGCCGCGCAACTCAATGGCGAGCACCTTTCAGCCAGCGCCACCTCCAGTGACGGCATCAACTCGCTGGCCACGGACTATATTGCCGCCGACGTCACTGCTCCGTCAGCCCTGACCAACCTGGTGCTGGCGGCGAACGGCCTCGCCCTGAGCGGGCGCGGCGAAGCCGGTGCAACAGTCACGGTGACCGGCAACGGCGGCGTGATTCTGGGCACCGCAGTCGTGGCCGCCAACGGCACCTTCAGCCTGAACCTCAATGCTGCGCAAACCGCAGGCCAGCAACTGCACCTGAGCCAGACCGACGCCAGCGGCAACGAATCGGTCAGCGTCAACCTGCTGGCACCGGACCTGCTGGCGCCCAATGCGCCGGCCGCCCTGGCGGTCACCGCCGACGGCACCGTGCTGTCCGGCACCGGGGAAGCCGGGGCGACGGTCAATATCTACAACCCGTCCGGCACGCTGGTCGGCACCGGCACCGTGCGCATCGACGGCACGTTCTCGGTCACCCTGAACACGCCTCAGAACAACGGCCAGGTGCTGTCGGTCACGCTGACCGATGCCTCGGGCAACATTTCCTTGCCCGGCAGCCTGACCTCGGTGGACACCACCGCACCGAGTGCCCTGACCCAGCTGGCAATTTCCAGCGACGGCCAGACCCTGACCGGCCATGGCGAAGCGGGCGCGCTAGTGAAAGTGACCGACGCCCTGGGAAATACCCTGGGTACGGTCACCGTGGGCAGCACCGGCACCTTCACCCTGGTGCTGACCACCCCGTTGACTAACGCTCAGATCCTGACGTTGGTGCAAACCGATACGGCGGGCAACGTCTCGGCGCCGACAAACCTGCTGGCACCGGACACCACCGCGCCCGATCCGCTGAGCGGCGTTACCATCAATACCTCCGGGCTGCTGGTCACCGGTAACGGCGAGGCCGGGGCCACCGTCACGGTCAAGGATGCGGCGGGCAATCTGTTGGGCACCACCGTGGTGCTGGCCAACGGCACCTTCGCCGTCACCCTCAGCTCGCCGCAGCTCAACCATCAGGTGCTGAGCGTGCAGCAGGCCGACCCGCCGGGCAACGTCAGCGCGCCGGTGACCATCACCGCGCCCGACCTCACTCCGCCGCAAGTGGCGAGCAACCTGTTGCTCAATGCTACAGGCGATACCCTCAGCGGCAATGGCGAGGCTGGCGCGAGCATTCGCGTGACCCTGGCCAACGGCGCCGAAATCGGTACTGGCACTGTCCTCGCCAACGGCAGCTTCCTGATCACCCTGACCCAACCTCAGACCAACGGCGAAAAAGTCTTCGTGGTGCTGACCGACGCAGCGGGCAACGCCTCGGTGGCCGGCACCCTCACCGCCCCTGACATCACGCCGCCCGCCGCGGTCGCGCAACTGGCGATCGACAACACCGGGCTGATCCTCACCGGGACCGGCGAGGCCGGTGCCCAGCTGTCCATCACCAATGCCGCCGGCACCACCCTGGGCACCGGCACGGTCGGCGCTGACGGGCGTTTCACGGTCATCCTCAATCAGGCGCAACTCAACGGCGAAGTGATCAGCGTGGTGCAGCGCGACGGCGCGGGCAATCCGTCGGTTGCCGCAACCGTCACTGCCGTCGACCACACACCGCCTGCCCCGCCTGCAGTCACGGCCATCAGCGCAGACGGCCTGACACTCAGCGGCACCGGCGAGATCGGCGCGACCGTGCGCGTCACCAGCGCCAGTGGCGCCGTTCTGGGCACTGCAATTGTTGGCGCAAACGGCAGCTTCAGTGTGGCGCTGTCTGCCGCACAATTGAATGGCGAAACCTTAAACCTGACCCAGACCGACGTCGCCACCAACCGCTCGGATGTGGCGACCTATCAGGTGCCCGATGTCACCGCCCCAGCGGCGGTCACCAACCTGGCCGTGGGCCAGAGCGGCCTGATCCTCACCGGTAACGGCGAGGCTGGAGCCAGCGTCACGGTCACCAGCAGCACCGGCACCGTGCTGGGCACCGGGACGGTGCTGGCCAACGGCGCCTTCTCCATCACGCTCAACAGCGCCCAGCTCAACGGCCAGGTGCTGACAGTGGTGCAGACGGACGCGGCGAACCATCTATCGCCACCGGCGCCGGTCACGGCCCCCGATTCGACACCGCCGGTCATTCCGAGCAGCGCGACGCTGAACGTGGGCGGGACGATCCTGTCAGGCACCGCCGAAGCGGGCAGTACCGTCACCGTCACCTCCGCCACCGGCGTGGTGCTGGGCAGCGGGCAGGCCGACGCCAGCGGTCACTTCGACATAACCCTCAACGCGGCACAGACCAACGGCCAGCTGCTCTCGGTGGTGGCCACCGACACCGCGAACAACCATTCGCCGGTGCTGACCGTCACCGCACCCGACACCACGGCACCGGGCCTGGTGACCAACCTGACCATCAACGCCGCGCACAACCAACTGGTCGGCCGCGGTGAAGCCGGGGCCAGCGTGGTCGTCACACTGGCAGGCCTGACCGTCGGCACCGGCACTGTCGCCGCCGACGGCACCTTCTCCATCACGCTGAACACCACCATCCCGTCCACCCAGGTGCTCAACGTGGTGCAGACGGACCCCAGCAACAACCACTCGCTGGGCGTCGACTTCACCGTGCCTTCGCTGCTGCCACCCGCAGCACCGACGCAACTGGCCCTTAGCGCCAACGGCCTGACGATTACCGGTTCAGCGGCGGCCAACACCACCATCAATGTCTATGGCACGGGCGGCACCCTGCTCGGCACCGCAACCACCGGCGCAGGCGGCACCTTCAGCGTGACGCTCAACGCTGCGCAGACCAATGGCCAGAGCCTGCAAGTGACCGCCACGGCGACCACGGGCGAAACCTCGTTGCCGACCGCTTACCTCGCCGCCGACACCACACCACCGACGCCGCTGACCGACCTTGCGATCAACGCCACCGGGACCCTGGTGACCGGCCGCGGTGAAGTCGGCGCCACCGTCACCATCAACGCCCCCGGCGGCGCCGTGCTGGGCACTGCCGTGGTCGGCGCCAACGGCACGTTCAGCGTGCTGCTGACCACCGCCCAGGCCAACGGGCAGATTCTCAGTGCCCATCAGGCTGACGCAGCCGGCAATTCGTCGACCTCCCTCAACGTCACGGCGCCGGACATCACCGCGCCAAACGCGGTGACATCCCTGGGCCTGAACGGCGCCGGGCTGATACTGAGCGGGAGGGGTGAAGTCGGCGCCACGGTCACCGTGCGCGGGGCCAGTGGCGTGCTGGGCAGCGCCGTAGTGGACACCAACGGTACCTTCTCGGTGACCCTCAGCGCGGCGCAGCTCAACGGCCAGGCCTTGACCGTGAGCCAGGCGGATGCTGCGGGCAACGTTTCCGTCAGCGTGCCGTACACCGCTGCCGACACAACGCCGCCTGCGGCGCTGACCAACCTGACGCTGAACGCGGCGGGGTTGCTGGTGGGCGGTAATGGCGAGGCCGGTGCGACCGTCACCGTCACCAATGCTGCCGGCACGGTGCTGGGCACCGGCGTGGTCAATGCGTCCGGCACCTTCGCCATCACGCTGAACGCGGCCCAGCTCAACGGCCAGATCCTCAACATTCAGCAGAGCGATGCAGCGGGCAATCTGTCGCCGGTCGGCCACGTTACGGCCACCGATATCCAGGCACCGCTGGTGCCGACCTCGCTGGCCCTGGCGGCCAATGGCACCACCCTCACCGGCGTCGGCGAGGCAGGCGCCACGGTCAACGTGTACAACGCCGCAGGCACCTTGCTGGGCACCGGGCAAGTGGGTGTCACGGGCACCTTCAGCCTGACCCTCAATACCCCGCAACTGGACGGCCAGGCCCTGACCGTACGCCTGGTGGACGCCGCCAACAACGTTTCGGCGGCCGGCACCCTGACCGCGCCGGACACCACGGCGCCAGGCGCACCGACCGGCGTGGCGGTCAATGCCACCGGCACCCTGCTCACCGGTACCGGCGTTGCCGGCTCGACCGTCAGCGTACGCACGGCGGGCGGCCTGGTTCTGGGCACGGGCACCGTGGCCGCCAACGGCACCTTCTCGATCGCGCTGTCCACGGCGCAGATCAACAACGAAGTGCTGAGCGTGACCCAGGCCGATGCGGCCGGCAACGTCTCGGTGGCCGCCAACGCCACCGCGCCGGACCTCACCCCGCCAGCAGCGGCCACCACGCTGGTGGTCAGCGGCGACGGCCTGAGCCTGAGCGGGGTCGGCGAAGCGGGCTCGACCGTCACGGTCAAATCCGCCAGCGGCGTGGTCTTGGGCACTGGCACCGTGGGCGGCACCGGGGTGTTCAGCATCACGTTGAACGCCGCGCAGATCAACGGCGAAAAACTGACCGTCAGCCTGACCGACAGCCGCGGCAACGTTTCCGTGGGGGCCAACGTCACCGCGCCGGACATCGACGCCAACGCGCCGGTCACCGCCAGCGACAACATCGCGATCGCCAACGTGATCATCACCCCCGCCACCACGGTGCAGAACTACAGCGACTCGTTCACCACCCTGCTCGCAGGTTTCAGCAAGACCTACACCTTCACCATCAACAGCGGCACGGCGGTGGACCCGATCCTGACGCTGACCGCCGGCAGCGTGTTGAACCTGCTCAACGGCATCAGCTACACGCTGCAGGTCAAGAACGCCAGCGGCGCCTGGGTGACCCTGGACGTCAACGGCAACAGCGGCCTGCTCAACCTGCTGGGCATCGGCAACAACGGGCTGCAAGTGAGCATGGGCCACCTGCTCAGCGGCGATTACCGGCTGGTGGTGGGCAGCTCCGGCATCGGTCTGCTGACCACGGTCACCACCCAACTGGCGCTGAGTATCACTAGCCTGACGCAGTTCAACGGCGCAGCGGGCGTGGTCACCACCGGCAACGTCATCACCGACGTCGGCACCAACGGCCAGGCCGACCAGACCGGGCCGGACAACGGCGCCGTGCTGCAGATCATGAAAGGCGGCAGCTACGTCGCGGCCGGTGCAGGCACCACGGTGCAAGGGCTGTACGGCACCCTGACCATCGACTCCAGCGGCCATTACACCTACACCAGCAATGGCAGCGTCAGCAGTGTCGGCAAGGTCGACGTGTTCAGCTATCAGCTGCTCCACGCCAACGGCCTGAGCGCCACCGCCAACCTCTACGTGCGCATCGACAGCCCACAGGCCACCGAAGTCTGGAGCGACAGCAGCCCGGCAAGCCCGGCGCTGCTGGTGGACGCCACCAACGACATCGCCCACTCGAGCATCACCCTGGCGAACAAGGTCGACACCTCGACCACCGGGGGCAGCTTCGGCATCGTCCTGGGTGGCGGCAGCGGCTCGTACACCACCACCGTGGCGGCCAATGCCACGGGTAACCTCAATGTCGTGCTGCATGCCACCAACCTGCTCAACCTGCTGGGCGGCCTGACAGTCGGGCTGTACAAGCTCAACACGGTCAGCGGCCAGTACGAGCTGGTCAAATCCTACGCCGGCAACGCCTTACTCAGCATCGGCGGGGGCGATTACGGCATCAACTTCACCGGCCAAGGCACAGGGACCTATCAGGTGAGGGTCGCGGTCAGCGGGGTCAGCCTGCTGACGACGGTCACCACCACCGTCACTAACACCAGCACCTACAGCAACCAGTTCGTGGTCGGCAGCTACACGCCGGTCTCGGGCAACCTGCTGACCGACACCGCTGGCGGTGGCGTCGATGTGCTGGGCTCGCCGTACACCCTGCTCAGCGTGTTGCTGGCCGGCAGCTACGTGACCCCGGGCTACAACGGCGTGACCATTGCCGGCACCTACGGCTCGCTGCTGGTGCATGCCGACGGCAGCTACACCTACACCCTCAACGCCGGGCAGACCAACTCGGTGATCGGCCATCAGGACGTGTTCACCTACCAGTTGACCCACCCCAACGGCACCACCGACACCGCGACCCTGACCGTCACCCTGGATCAGGCCAGCGCGGTAACCGCCACCACCTTCTCCGCGCTGAGCACGGTGGAGGATCACAGCGCGCTGACCGCGGTGGCGGCTGCGTCCACCGCCGAAACCCTCCAGGGCACCTCGGGCAACGATACGCTTGACGGCTCCCACGGTGGCGCCGTCACGCTCAACGGTGGCGCGGGCAATGACACGCTGATCATCGCCGACCAGCACTTCGCCTCGGTCGATGGCGGCACCGGCACCGACACCCTGCTGTGGGCCGGCGGTGATGCCACGATCAACCTGGGGGATCTGCAGAGCCGCATCCACAACATCGAGATCCTCGACCTCAACACCACCAGCGCGGTGTCGCTGACCCTGAATCTGGCGGATGTGCTGGCGATCACCTCCTCGGACAACAACACCCTGGTGATCAAGGGCGACAGCAAGGACAGCGTGCACATGACCGACACCTGGACCGCCGATGCCGGCACCCACCAACTGGATGGAATCGACTATACCCAATACACCCCTTCGGAGGATCCGAGCCACCATTTGTGGGTACAGAACGGCGTACACGTAGTTTGACAGCAGGGCAGCCAGCAAACCGACAGTAAGGGAATCATGTGAAGTCTGTTCGCCGCAGCACCAAATGGCCGATGGTCGTACTGACCCTCGGCCTGTGTCAGGCAGGTATCGATACATCATGGGCCGAGGACGGTATCGATCCGGCCCTTCGCAGCATCAGCCCTTCAAGGCTTCAGGCAAAGCCGGACACAGAGCACAAGAAGAGCGCCACCGCGCAACGCAAGACACCCGCCTGGCCACAGGTGCCGGGCAACGACGCAACAGGGCAAGACACAGGCTCGGGCGGTGAAACCCTGGGCCTGCAACAGGCCGTGCGGCTGGCCGTGGACTGGCACCCCAGCATCAGCGAAGCCATCGGCACGCTGTATCAACAGGCCGAGGGAATCAACGTGGCCGAGGCTGGGTACTACCCGCAGATCTCCGGCGGCATCAAGGGCGGCTACAGCAGTGGCTACGGCAGCGATGCGGGCAGCCAGTCGGTGAGCATTTCCCTCAAACAGATGCTGTATGACTTCGGCAAGGTCGACAACGCCGTGGAGGCGGCCAAGGCCAGGGCGGCGCGCAGCCAGGCGAGCATTCTGCTGGCCATCGATCAGGTGGGGCGTGACACCGCGTTCGCCTACATCGAAGTGCAGCGCTACCAGCATCTGCTGGAGATCGCCCGCGAGCAGATCCACGGCGTGGGCGACATCGTCGAGCTGGCCAAACAGCGCAGCGACATGGGCGCCAGCACCCGCTCCGATGTGGTCCAGGCGCAGTCGCGGGTCGATGGCGCCATCGCCACCCTGCAGGAATACAAATCGCAATACGCGCGCTGGGAGATGACGTTGGCCAACCTGCTGGGGCGTCAGACCACGCCGCAGGTCAACGATTACTTCGACCCGGCGCTGAACCAGTCGTGCAATGCGCCGGTGATCACCGACGCGCTTCCAGCAGTACTCCAAGCCGTGGCCCAGCGCACCCAGGCTCAGGCCGAGCTGGCCCAGGCCAAGGCCGAGGCCTATCCGACGCTGTCACTGGAGCCATCACTGAACCAGTACCTGGACAACAATTACGACAACCAGAACCCGGCCATCGACCGCACCCAGGCGGCGATCTTTCTCAACCTGGAAGTGCCGATCTATCAGGGCGGCGCCATCAGCGCCCGCAGCCGCGCGGCGGGCTACGCGCTCAGCGCGGCAGACTCGGCCGAAGACGCCGCCAAGCTGCAAGCCCGCCAGGGCCTGACCGAATCCCAGGCGCAGACCTCAGGCCTGACCCGCCGGCTCAACTCGCTGGAGTTTCGCCAGAACAGCATCAAAGAGGCCCGCGAGCTGTACGGCAAGCAGTACCTGGAACTGGGCACGCGGCCCCTGCTCGACCTGCTCAACGCCGAGCAGGAAATCCATCAGTCGCGTTTCGATCTGGCCAATACTCAGGCCGACCTGCGCCGCCTGCAGATCGACTGCCTGTACAACAGCGGCGGCCTGCGTCGGGCCTTCGCGATCGATCACAGCACCATCCAGCATGTGGAGATCCTGCCATGAGCGATGCCATCGTCATCCCCAACGACAGCGCAGGCGACGGCAGCCGGCAGAACTTCGCGCCCTGGCTCGAAGCGGTGCTCAAGGTGGCGCGGCACTACAGGCTTGATGTGTCTCCGGAAAGCATTCGCCTGGCCTCGCTGCAAAACGAGGGGCGGGTCGAAGAAGTGGTCCGGCACATGGCGCGCCAGGCGGGCCTGAGCGTCAAGTTCGCCAGCTACGACCGCAAGAGCCTGAGCCGCTGGCGCACGCCGCTGGTGGTGCAGTTGCGCGACGGCCAGGTCGGAGTGATCGAAAGCGTCGGCGAACAAGGTGAATTGGGCATTGCCTACAGCGGCGATCAAGGCCTGCAGAGCCGCATCGACCCGGCAACCCTAGCCGAGCAGGCGCTGCGCACCGTGGTCCTGCGGCCCATTCAGCCGCTGAGCGACGTGCGCACCAACGACTACATCAAGCCCTACGACGAGCACTGGTTCCGGCGCATCGTGCTCAGCGACCTGCGTCCCTACTCCCAGGTGATGCTCGCCTCGCTGGTGGCCAACCTGCTGGGCATGGCCGGCGTGCTGTTTTCCATGCAGGTGTATGACCGGGTGATCCCCGCCGAATCGCTGCCGACCCTCTACGTGCTGTTCGGCGGCGTGCTGCTGGCGCTGCTGTTTGATCTGGTGATGCGCCTGATGCGTCTGCGCATCACCGACGTGCTGGGCAAGCGCGCCGACCTACGAGTCTCCGACCTGGTGTTCGGCCACGCCCTGCGCCTGCGCAATTCGGCGCGGCCCAAGTCCACCGGCTCGTTCATCTCGCAGCTGCGCGAGCTGGAACAGATTCGTGACCTGATCACTTCCAGCACCGCCACCGCGCTGGCGGACATGCCGTTCTTTCTGCTGTTTCTGCTGGTGTTCTACCTGATCGGCGGGCCGCTGGTGCTGATCCCCTTGCTGGCGGTGGTGGCGATGGTCCTGCCGGGCATTCTGGCCCAGCGCCGTCTGGCCCGGCTGGCCAACGAGTCGATGCGCGAAGCGGCGCTGCGCAACGCGATGCTGGTGGAAAGCGTGCAAGGCATGGACGACATCAAGGCGCTGCAGGCCGAGCAACGCTTCCAGCAGCAATGGAACCACTACAACGCCGTGTCGGCGGAAAGCAGCCTGCGCCTGCGCTCGCTGACCAACAGCCTGGTGGCCTGGACGCAGAGCGTGCAGGGCGCGGTATTCGCCGTGGTCATCGTCTGCGGCGCACCGATGGTGATCGCCGGCGACCTGACCACCGGCAGCCTGGTGGCCGCCTCGATCCTGTCGTCCCGGATGCTGGCGCCGCTGGCCCAGGTGACCCACGTGCTGACCCGCTGGCAGCAGGCCAAGGTCGCGCTGGAAGGCCTGAACCGGATCATGCAGATGCCGGTGGATCACCCCGAAGGCAGCCAGCGCGTACACCTGCCGGCGATTCGCGGCGACTACCAACTGCATCAGGCGGGCTTTCGCTACAGCGAAGAATCGCCCATGGCCCTGAGCGGACTGGACCTGAAAATCCGTCCTGGCGAGCGCATCGCCGTGCTCGGGCGCAACGGCGCGGGCAAGTCCACGCTGCTCAACGCCCTGGCCGGCGGCATGGATTTGAGCAGCGGCGAAACCACGTTGGACGGCATCGCCCTCGCCCACCTGGACCCCGCCGACCTGCGTCGCGACGTCGGCCTGATGTCGCAACAGGCGCGGCTGTTCCACGGCACCCTGCGCGACAACATCACCCTCGGCGCGGGCCAGGCCAGCGATCAGGAAATCATCGCCGCGCTGGCGGTCACCGGGGCGCTGGACTTCGTGCGCCAGTTGCCCAAGGGTATGGATCACCTGATTCTCGAAGGCGGACTTGGCCTGTCCGGCGGCCAGCGCCAGAGCCTGTTGCTGTCACGCCTGCTGATCCGCCAACCGCAGGTCTTGCTGCTCGATGAGCCGACCGCCTCGCTGGACGACATCACCGAACGCATGCTGCTGGACCGGCTGGCGACCTGGTGCCAGGGCCGCACCCTGATCGTCGCCACCCACCGGGTCAGCGTGCTGCAACTGGTCGAACGCATCATCGTGCTGGACAACGGACGCATCGTCATCGACGACCATCGCGACGCCGCCCTGGCAAGGCTGCGCCAGCCGCAAGGAGCAACGGCATGAAAGCCATGACCATTGAAACCACGCCGCGCCTGCCCGATCAGATTTCCTATCTGGATGGCAACGACGAGCGCAAGATCACCGGCGGCGTGCGGGTGATCTGGGGCTGCGCCTTGATGCTCGCCTGCTTCTTCATCTGGGCGGCGTTTTTCGAGGTGGTGGAAGTGTCCACCGGCACCGGCAAGGTGGTGCCCAGCTCGCGGGAGCAGAACATCCAGTCGATGGAAGGCGGCATCGTCAAGGAGATGAACGTCGCCGAAGGCGACCTGGTCGAGCGCGGCCAGGTGCTGGCGCAACTCGATGCGGTGAAGACCGAATCCAACGTCGGCGAAAGCGAGGCCAAGTACAAGGCGGCGCTGGCCAGCGTCAACCGGCTGCAGGCGGAAGTCAGCGACCAGCCGTTGAAGTTTGACAACTCGCTCAACGACTCGCCCGACCTGATCCGCTCGGAAAGCGAGCTGTACAAGGCCCGCCGCAAAGGCCTGGAAGATACTCTGGCCGGTATTCAGAGTTCGCTCAAGCTGGTGCGCAGCGAACTGGAGATCACCGAGAACCTGGCGAAGATCGGCGCGTCGAGCAAGGTCGAAGTGCTGCGCCTCAATCGCCAGCGTTCGGAGCTGGAACTGAAGGCTACCGAGGCGAAATCCGAGTACATGGTTCGCGCCCGGGAAGACCTGGCCAAGGCCAACGCCGAAGCGCAGATGCTGGTGGCGGTGATTCGCGGGCGCAACGACTCGCTGTCGCGCCTGACCCTGCGCTCGCCGGTGCGCGGGATCGTCAAGGACATCGAGGTCACCACCATCGGCGGCGTGGTGCCGCCCAACGGCCAGCTGATGCAGATCGTGCCGCAGGATGAACAACTGCTGATCGAAACCCGCATCTCGCCCCGGGACATCGCCTTCATCCACCCCGACCAGCAGGCCAAGGTGAAGATCACTGCCTATGACTATTCGATCTACGGCAGCCTGGACGGCAAGGTGGTGACCATCTCCCCGGACACCCTTCAGGACGAGGTCAAGCCCGAGGTCTTTTACTACCGGGTGTTCATCCGCACCAACTCTGACGTGCTGCGCAACAAGGCCGGCAAGACCTTTGCCATCGTGCCCGGGATGATCGCCACGGTGGACATCCGCACCGGCGAGAAAACCGTGCTCGACTACCTGATCAAACCGCTCAACCGCGCAAGGGAAGCCTTGCGCGAGCGGTGAATCGGAGCGATTCAGTCAGCGGCTGGCCAGGTGCACCGGCGCAGGTGTGGCCGGTTTGGCCTGGGCCAGATAGCGGTTCCACTCGCGGGTGATTTCCGCGTAGGGCAGGAAGATGCTCACCCGTGGCTGGCTGGCCAGATCCGGGCGGTGGATGGCCTTCAGATCGTCAGCCGAGAGAAACGCCACGGTGATGCCCACCACCTTGCCGTCCGCCGAGAACACCGGGCCGCCAGACATACCCTTGGCCACCGGGCCATCATGGGTGCCATACATCACACTGCCTTCGTTGGTGTTCAGACGCACCAGCGCTGGCAGCGTGTGGCCACTGCCCTTGACCGACATGTACAGCGAGTTGAACCCCACCGCCGTCACCGCTTCGCCCGGCTTGTAAGCGCGCCACAGCGGAACGCCGTCGGCCTTGTGCCGGAAGAACTGCACATCGCTGCGGCCCTGGTAGACCGATCCCGGAAGATAGGGAATGTGCTTGACCGTCACGGCGTAATCTTCATTCCACTGCACGGCGGTGCCCATCAGCATATAGGGCAACGGGCCGCCGGAATGAACGACGAAGGCCTGATCGAACACGGGATCCTGGGTAAACGCGGTGGGCATTCCATTGCATCCGCCAAGCAGCGCACAGGCTGCTACCAATGACGAGATGGCACGCATGTTGGCACACGAGGGATGAGTTGAAGACGGCGCAAATATGTCATTGCGCCATCATTGCAGCAATAGACTCAGACTACCGTTTGTCCGCATGCGATGCATTTAGCTTATTGGATCCAAGTATTGTGCATCGTTGGATTAAATTTTCTGCTTAAACCGGCAAATGAGCGTCAACGTCGGCAAAACTGCTAGTGTGTGCGATCAACCAACCCCTGTTGCCTTCCGTCAGGATGTTGCCATACGGACGGGCGCAACCGCAGAATCCGTCTGAACGGATACCTGAAAAACTAGGAGTGCCATGTTCGAATTCATCTTTCTCGCCCTGCTCATCGGCATTGGCGGCACCGCGCTGCTCGACCTCTGGGCGCAGTTGCTCAAGGCCACTTTGGGCCTGCCCACCCCGCCGTGGCATCTGGTCGGCCGCTGGTTCGCCGGCCTGCGCGAAGGCCGGTTCGTGAACCGCAACGGCATCGCCAATTCGCCTGAGGTGCCGAATGAGCTGCGCATCGGCTGGATTGGCCACTACACCGTCGGGGTGATCTTCGCTGCTGCGCTGCTACTGATCTGGGGCGTGCAATGGGCCCATGCGCCGACCTTCTTCCCGGCGCTGGCGGTGGGTCTGGTCACGGTGGGTGCGGGCTGGTTCATCCTGCAACCGGGCATGGGCGTGGGCATCGCTTGCAACAAGGCACCCAACCCGCCAGTGGCAAGGCTGCAGAATGTGGTGGGGCATGTGGTGTTTGCCATCGGCATGTATGGCACGGCGTTGCTGGTGGGGTAACAGCTGATTTGTGGGGCCGGGTTGCTGGCAAATTCAAACGACTTGGCCGTGTCAGGTACACCGCGTACGGAGGAAGACCAGGATCAAAGGCGTTCTTCCTAACGTCAGACCTGTTTCGACTTCGTCGAGTTACTTGAAAGGACCAAGTAACCAAGTCCTTCTGCTCCTGGTTGGGCCCGACTTCGTCGGGTCCCCTCTCTCCGGTCCCGCTCCGTGGGCCCGGCGTGAATGGGCCATCCATGGCCCACACGCCTCTCGCCGCATCCATGCGGCTCGACCCACTCCGCGAGACCTCCGTTCGGCCTGCACCCAAGTCGCGTTTTGTGGTGTCTGGACTGGCGCGTACGAAGATCAAAAGCCAAATCAAGAGCATGACGGCGACGCCTCTCCCGTAGCAGCACGGCTTGCCGCCGGGGCGATCTTGAGGGCGACCCGCGAGCAAGCTCGGCTGCTACGGTCCCGAGAACACCAGACATCCCGTAGCAGTCCGGCTTGCCGGCGATCTGGCGCGCAGCGGCAGTAAAATCAGGCGACTTGGTTGTGTCAGGTATACCGTGTGCACAGGGTTTGCTGCCGCTTCGCGCCAGACCGCCGGCAAGCCGGACTGCTACGGGGGGCGGCGTTAGACGTGAGCTTTTGATTTGGTTTTTGATCTTCGTGCGCAAATCCCACAAACGACACAAAACGCGACTTGGGTGCAGGCCGGAACGCAGGCGTTGCGGAGTGGGTCGAGCCGCATGGATGCGGCGAGAGGCGCGTTGGGCCATGGATGGCCCTTTCGCGCCGGGCCCACGGAGCAATGCCTTCGTTTCGGGAAGTCCGACGAAGGAGGACCCAAACCAGGAGCAGGACACCTTGGTTACTTGGGTGTCTTTTCCAAGTAACTCGACGAAGTCGAAACAGATCTGACGTTAGGAAGAGCGCTTTTGACCTTGATCTTGATCTGGATCTCACCCACCTACCCCCAGATCACCGCCGTTTCAACCGATCAACAATCGGCGCAGCACAGCGCCCTCATGATCGCTGTCGCCGGCAAGCCGGACTGCTACGGGATGTTGTTTGATTCAGATGACTTAAAGCGTCCCCACCAACCGCCCGACCTCGGCCATTAGCGCATTGATCTGCTCGGCACTGGCCTTTGAATGGGTGTAGTAAACGGTGACGATCACCGGCTTGCGCTTGGGCCGCCACACCACCGCCACATCGTTGCTGGCGTTGTTGCTGCCGGAACCGGTCTTGTCGCCCACCCGCCAGCCCTTGGGCAAGCCGGCGCGCAGTTTCTGATCGCCGGTCCTGTTGCTCACCAGCCAGGCGATCAACTGATCCCGCGAGGCCGGTGACAACACATTGCCGTAAATCAGCGTACGCAGGCTGTGCAGCATCGCCACCGGGGTGGTGGTGTCCTGCAGGTCGCCGGCGCGGTTCTCGTTCAGTTCGGGTTCACGTCGGTCGAGCCGGGTCACTTCATCGCCCAGCGAACGCAACCAGGCCGTCAATGCCGGCGGGCCACCCACGCTGTCCAGCAGCAGGTTGGCGGCGGTGTTGTCGCTCAGGGTGACCGCTGCTTCGCAGATCGAGCCGACGCTCAACCCGCCCTCCCCGGTGTGTTTCTCGGTGATCGGCGAATACGGCACCAGCTGTTCTTTGCCGTAGACGATCAGTCGCGAAAGGTCTTCCTGGTTGCGGTCGACACGCACCAGCACGAACGCCGCCAGCAACGCCTTGAAGGTGCTGCACAGGGCGAAGCGCTCGTCGCCGCGCTGGGTAATCAGTTGCTGGCTGCCGGTGTCGAGAATCGCCACGCCCAGCCGCCCGCCATGACGGCGTTCGAGCTCGGCCAGTTGTTGTTCGATCGACGGGTTGGATGAGGCGCCGGTCTCGGCCGCCAATGAAGTGAGGCTGTACAGCGCGGGGATCGCCAGGAGCGAGCCACCGATCAGGTTTCTTCGGGAAATCAAGACACACGTCCTTGTAAAGGCAGATGAACGACGCCGGTTACCACCAACGGCAGCCGTCTGCGGCGGCTGCCATCACAGGCTGATGCTCGGCTCAGGCAGGCACGCCCAGGATGATATACGATGCCTTGATCACTGCAGTGGCGTCGACGCCAGGCGCCAGGCCTAGCTCGGTCACCGCTTCGCGAGTCACAATAGCGTAGACCTCGGTGCCGCCGGCCAGGGTGATGATCACTTCGGCATTCACCGCGCCATCGCTGACTTTGCTGACCTTGCCCTGCAGGCTGTTGCGCGCCGACAGACGAAAGCCTGCGGCATCGGTCATGACCATGACCCACGGCGCCTTGATCAGCGCCACCGCTTCCTTGCCCACGGCCAGCCCCAGGCTCTTGACGCTTTGCAGGGTGACCACGGCCACCAGCTCTTCACCGCCCGGCAGGGTCAGGACGACTTCGGCGTTGACCGCACCTTCCTGAATCTGCTTGACGGTGCCTTTGAATACATTGCGGGCGCTGACTTTCATGTCGTGCTTCCTGATGATGAGGTGTCGAGAATCGGCGGCCATGGTCGAACCGAGCGTCATGTCATTTCAACCATAGCGCTCAATTTTCTGACTCAAAAGTCAGGCCAGCAGATCCTCATAAAAGGCGCCATAAGGCTTGCTTGGGTGGGCAATCTGAATTTCCAGAATCCACAGGCCCGGGTTGGGCACGGCGTCGAAATCACCAAGATTGCCGCCGCGATAGATCGCATGTGGGAAGTCGCAGACCCGGTGGCCCTTGATCTCAAGGTTGAGCTTCCAGCCCATGGCCGTGGCCTGTTCCTCAGCGAAGCGGTACAGCTCGACGCCCTGCACCTGGCCACTCTTCCAGCGTTGTTCAACCACATCGAACAGGGTTTTGGCCGCCTTGGCGCAGGCCTGCATTTCCGGGTCGCTGCCCGTGGTGAAGGTCGCCCCGGCATCGCCTTCATGGCCTTGCCACACAGCGCCCATGTCGATGAAGTAAATGTCGTCTTCGCCCAGCACCGGATCGCCTTCGGAGCGCTGCTTGAAGGTTTTCAGGGTGTTGGCGCCGAAGCGGATCAGCATCGGGTGCCAGATGCGCTGGGTGTCGAGTTCGGCCAATGCCTGCTTGCCCGCCGCCACAGCCTCGGACTCCAGCATCCCCGGCTTGATGCGTTGCGACACAAGCTCGATGGCTTTCCAGGTCATGGCCTGGGCGTGGCGCATGGCCTCGATGTCGTAAATCGCCCCGACCGCTTCCTTCGCTGCTGCGTTCATTTCTTCCTCTTGTGTGTTGCCTGCCTGATATCGCTATGACATTTACTACATAGCGATCACAGCGGCAATCACTGATGCCGACTCAGGCCTGAAACCGAACGCACCCAACTGATCAGACGCAGGGTCGCGGGGTTGTCCTGCTCTTCATGGTCGGCGGCCAGTTCGCCGGCCAACGAGGCCAGGGATTGAGGCAGCAGCCACGACACTTCCTGCTCGGACGTCTGGTACTGGTTGGGGTCGTCTTCTTTCTCGAAAGCGGGCCAATGATTCATCGCAAACACTCCTGCACACGCATGGATGGTTACAGATCGAGCACCAACGGCCCTTCGGCCGGGACTGCGCAGCAGATCAGCACTTGGCCCTGCGCCGGCAATTCGGCGGGCGGGACCGGGTAATGCACCTGGCCACTGACGAGCCGGGTCTTGCAGGTGCCGCACGAACCGCCGCGGCAACTGTATTCGGGTTCCAGGCCACGGCTTTCGGCCAGCTCCAGCAAGGTGCCGCCATCGGGCTGCCAGCGCGCCTCCTTGGCCGACTTCTCGAAAATCACCGGCACCGAGGTGGTGGCCGCCGGGGGTTGCTCGAACGCCACCGCCTGTTTGTCGCCGGTGCGCTTGAGGGTCGAGGGTCCGAAGGTTTCGGCGTGGATCCGCTCGTCACGGATGTGCATCGCCCTCAACTCGTCATACAGCCCCTGGGTGAAGCTTGCCGGCCCGCAGACATAGAAATCGAAGTCGTTGAACGGCAACAGCATCTTGAGCAGATTCAGGTCAATGCGACCTGCGAGGTGAAAATCCTCGCCCAAGCGAGCCTCGTGTTCGGGCTGGCTCAGCAGGCGGACAGCCGTGAGTTTGTCGGCGGTGTCGCCCACCAGTGTGTCCAATTCCTCGCGAAAAGCCAGATCCGCCAGACGACGTGCACTCTGCACGAACCAGGTGGGGCGCTGCTTGCGCTTGCGTTTGCCCTGATAAATCACCTCGCGCAGCATCGACAGCATGGGCGTCACGCCGATGCCGGCCCCCAGCAGCACCAGCGGCCGGGTTTCCAGCGGGTCGAGCACGAAACTGCCCTGTGGCGCCCGCGCTTCGATGACATCGCCGACCTTAAGGGTGTCGTGCAGATGCCCCGAGACCAATCCATCGCGCTTGACGCTGATGCGGAGAAAATCATCCGACGGCGCGCTCGACAGGCTGTAGGTGCGAATGATCGGCTTGTCGTGACCCGGCAGCGACAGGCGCATCGGCAGATGCTGGCCGGCCTGAAACGCCGGCATGCCTGCACCGTCAGTCGGCTCGAAATAGAACGAGCGAATCCCTGCACTTTCATCCTCGATACGCACCACTTGCAGTGGCCGCCATTGGTCGCGCAAGGCATCGGCCTTGAGCCGGGTGGCAGCCTGCTCCCAGTCGCCAGTCAGTAAGCTCATGGGCGAAAACTCTTCGAAATCCCAGCGTGAACGCAACGCCTGCGGTCGGCGCACCACAGCTTCGACCTCGACCTGCCACAGCCGCTCGGCGCCCTGGAACGCGGCGATTTCCGGGCCATCGAGAATCACCTTGGCCTTGCCGCTCAGTTGCAGCACATCCCCGCTGGGAAAATCGATGAACAGCAGGCCGGCCTTCGGGTTGACCAGGATATTGCCCATGGTGTTGAAAAACAGGTTGCCGGCAAAATCCGGCACGGTGAGCACATTGCCTTCGACCCGCACGAAACCGGCCTGCCCGCCCCGGTGGGAAACGTCCACCGAACGGTGCGGCGCGTCGCCTTGCAGATCCACATAGCTAGCAACGAACAGCGTATCGGCCGCACGAATCATCGCCACCGCCGCCTCGTCCAGGGCGTCCATGCGTTGCGCGGCCGGGCGCTGCTGAACGGTCGCCAGAGGCACCTGCTTGAGATCACGCAATTGAATGTAGGCCGGGCAGTTGCCGAACGAATACTCGACGCCGATTGAAAAGCCGTGATCGTCGAGGGCATGGATATGCCCGTTCATGCGGTTGCGCCGCCGGGTGTGCAGGTCGATGCCCAGCAGCCCGACCGCCGTGCCGAGGGCGAACTGCTCGCCGGCCGGGTCGTCCTGGTCAGGGAGCCTGGCGATGTCCAGCCGGTGCTCGGTGGGCGATGCGATGAAACCGGCATCGGCGTCCAGCAGGCTGGCCCAGGGCCGACCCTGGCTATCCACCGCACCGATGAACAGGTACGGCAGATGCTCATAGAATTCTCGATGTTGATCGGGCATGTAGTCGCGCACGACCTTCTTGCCCAGGGCTTGCATCCGCTCGGCGACACCGGCGTGGACCTGCATCTGCAGTTCGCCTGGGTGCCAGGGTGAGACGTTTTCAGAAGAAATGCCGTTCATGACGCAAAGCTCCGAGCAGTGAAGTCATCGACAGGTAGCGGGAGTGCGCGGGCGCGCACTCCCATCAGGGTCAAACCACCAGGCCGGCCTTGGTGCCCGGCATTGGCACGAAGCCCTTGAGCCCTTCGATGCGGGCCAGCCAGGCGCGTACATTCGGGTAGGTCTCCAGCGACACGTTGCCTTCCGGGGCGTGGGCGATGTAGCTGTAGCCCGCGACGTCGGCGATGGTGGCGTGATCGGCGGCCAGGAACTGGCGGCCGGTCAGGTGCTTCTCGATCACTTGCAGCACGGCGTGGGCGCGCTCGATGGTGTCCTGCGGGTCGAAACCTGCGCCAAACACGGTGATCAGGCGGGCACGGGCCGGGCCGTTGTTGATCTGGCCCGAGGCGACCGACAGCCAGCGCTGCACTTCAGCGGCACCTTGCGGGTCGTTGGGCAGCCACCGGCCGGTGCTGTCGTATTTCTTGGCCAGATACACCAGGATCGCGGTGGAGTCGGCAACCACGGTGCCGTTGTCATCGATCACCGGCACTTGGCCGAAGGTGTTCAGGGCCAGGAACTCGGCGTTTTTCTGTGCGCCCTTGGCCAGGTCGACGAACTTGATTTCAGGCTCGAGTCCCAGCAGCGACAGCATCAACTGTGCACGATGGGCGTGGCCGGACAGCGGGAAGTGATACAGCTTGATTGCGCTCATGGTTGGCTCCTGAATCTGTCGTGTTTAGGGAACAGTGCGGTGATCCGCTCTGATGGGACCCATACTGATCCGTATCAGAACAAGACAGAATCACCACGAAAGACAATCCAGCGTTTCACCGGATGAAATTATCTACAGGATTTTCGTGCGGTCAGGCGCTCAAGACCGGATGCTGACGCAAGCGCTCGACGGCGAAATCGACAAAGCTGCGCACCCTTGCCGATGCACGCCGTCCCTCACGATAGACCAGATACACCGGAACGGGAGCCGGTTCGAAGGCTTGCAGCACGGCCACCAGCCGGCCCGCCTGCAGATGCTCGTGCGCCTGATGCTCAAGGCAGCAGACCAGCCCGGCTCCGCGCACCGCGGCATTGATCGCCGAAGTCGGCGTAGTGCATCGCAGCACCGGCTTGAGCGAGGCCGCGCGGGTGACGCCATCCTGGCGCAGGCGCCACTCCTGCATGCGGTTGTCGGCGCTGCACACCACCACGGCGTGATCGGCCAGGTCGGCGGGTTTCGTCAGGCCCGGGCGCTGGCGCAGATAGTCGGGGCTGGCGCAGATGATCTGGCGTACCGCGCCGACTTCGCGCGCCACCATGAAGGCGTCGGGCAAGGCGCCGATCAGCACCGCCACGTCGATGCCTTCCTCGTGCATATTGGGAAAGCGGTCGGAATAGGTCACTGACACTTCGACGCCCGGCCAGGCGTGCAGGTAGTCGAGGATGATCGGCATCAGCAGGCGATTGCCGAACAGCAGCGGCATCACCAGCGTCAGCAGGCCCTTGGGTTCGACGTGCAGACCGTTGGCCGACGCATCGGCCTCGTCGGCCAAGCGCAGCAGGCGCTCGCATTCATCGGCGAACACCCGGCCGACCTCGGTGAGGGTCACACCGCGAGTGGTGCGCTTGAGCAATTGCGCGCCCAGGCGCGTCTCCAGCGCCGCCAGCGCGCGGCTGATGGTGGCCTGGGACACCCCGAGGCTGCGCGAGGCCGCCGCCAGCCCCTGCTCCCGGGCGACGGCGGCAAACACGCTCATCTGCTGATGCCGATCCATCAACGGCTGCGCCCGGCGGCCTTGATGGCGGGGTCGCTGGACATGCGCTCGACGCAATAATCGACGAAGGTGCGCACCTTGGCCGAGACCTTGCGCTCGGCCTGATAACACACGTGCACCGGCACCGGCGGTTCTTCGAAATCTTCCAGAATCAGCTCCAGCTCACCGCTGGCCACCTGGCTTGCGACCTGATAGGACAGCACCCGGGTCACGCCCCAGCCCATGGCCGCGGCCGTGATCGCGCCCTGGTTGGCCGACACCGTGAGTCGCGATTGCAGGTCCACCTGCAACGGCTTGCCGTCCTCCACGAAATCCCAGCGCCGCACCAGCACGCTGGACGCCGACACCACCAGGCGATGGCGCTTGAGATCGCTGGGGTGCTCCGGCCGGCCGTTGGCGTCGAGGTAGGCCTTTGATGCGCAGAGCACCCGGCGCACTTCACCGACCTTGATGCCGTGCTGGCTGCTGTCCATCAGGTGGCCGATGCGCACGGCGACGTCGATGCCCTCCTCGACCATTTGCGTCACGCGGTCGAGCAACAGGGCGTTGATGCTCACGCCGGGGTATTGCTGCAGGTAGCCGACCACCAGGGGCATGACGAAGAGTTCGCCGAACAGCATCGAGGCGGTGACGGTGAGCTGGCCGACGGGCTCGGCGATGCTGCCGCCGGCGGCGTCTTCGGCTTCTTCGAGTTCGCTGAGGATGCGCCGGCAGTCGCTCAGGTAGCGCTGGCCGGCTTCGCTCAGGTGCACGCTGCGGGTGGTGCGGGACAGTAGCAGTGTGCCGATGCGTTTTTCCAGCGCGGCGACGGCGCGGGTGACGCTGGGGGCGGACATTTCCAGACGCCGGGCGGCGGTGGCGAAGCTGCGTTCTTCGCAGACGGCGATGAAGACCTGCATTTCCTGGAATCTGTCCACGGAGGGGGCTCGGCTGGCTGGAGGTGGGCAAAGGGTAATGGTTTTTGCGGTGGTGCGGGAATTGCGTGCTTGTTTCGTCAGGGTGGTGACGCTTGCCAGACCTGTTTCGACTTCGTCGAATCAAGATCAAGATCAAGATCAAGAGCGCTCTTCCTAACGTCAGATCTGTTTCGACTTCGTCGAGTTACTTGGAAAAGACCCCCAAGTAACCAAGGGGTCTTGCTCCTGGTTTGGCCTCGACTTCGTCGAGGTTCCTTCATTCCGGTCCCGCTCCGTGGGCCCGGCGTGAAAGGGCCATCCATGGCCCACACGCCTCTCGCCGCATCCATGCGGCTCGACCCACTCCGCGAGACCTCCATTCAGCCTGCACCCAAGTCGCGATTTGTGTCGTCTGGGCTATCGCGCATGAAGATCAAAAGCTTGAGTGCGATGCCCTCCGTAGCAGCACGGCTTGCCGGCGGTCGCCCGGGGTCGGCGTTAGCCGGTCGCTTTTGATCTGGCTTTTGATCTTCGTGCGCAAAACGCACAGACGACACAAAACGCGACTTGGGTGCAGGCTGAACGGAGGTCTCGCGGAGTGGGTCGAGCCGCATGGATGCGGCGAGAGGCGTGTAGGCCATGGATGGCCCATTCACGCCGGGCCCACGGAGCGGGACCGGAGTGAAGGAAGTCCGACGAAGGAGGACCCAAACCAGGAGCAGGACCCCTTGGTTACTTGGGGGTCTTTTCCAAGTAACTCGGCGAAGCCGAAACAAGCCTGCCGTTAGGCAGGCCCTCTCAGCCACACCACCGAAAACGGATCAGCCCCAGATCACAAGGCCGGCTAGGCCTTAACCCCATAAGACCGATATACCGGCTTCCAGAAGTTGGCCTCGACCGACTCGCGAAGCGCCTCATCAGACATCCCCGCCGCCACCCCATCAGCCTGCGCTGCCTTACCCACGGCGAAGGCGATTTTCTTGCTCACCGCCTGCACATCCCGCAACGGCGGCAGCATCTGCCCTGCCCCGGCACTGTCGGCCAGTGCCTGGGCGGAGGCCATCAGCATGCCTTCGGTCACCCGAGTCGCCTTGCTCGCAATCGCCCCCAGGCCAATGCCGGGGAAGATGTAGGAGTTGTTGCACTGCGCGATCTTGAACGTCTTGCCGCCCATCTCGATGGGCAAAAACGGACTGCCCGTCGCCACCAGCGCCTGGCCCTCGGTCCATTGCAGGATGTCCTTGGGGTGCGCTTCGATCTGCGAGGTCGGGTTGGACAGCGGCATGATGATCGGCCGTTTGCAGTGGGCGTACATCGTCTCGATGATGTCCTGGGTGAACAACCCGGACTTGCCCGACACGCCGATCAGCACGCTCGGCTTGAGGTTGCTCACCACCTCCTGCAGCACCGGCCATTCGCCGCTGAACTGCCAGTGCGCCAGCGACTCGGTCGGGTGCGACAGGCGCTGCTGGAAGTCATACAGCCCACTCTGTTTGTCGGTCAGCAGGCCCTTGCTGTTGAGCAGGAAAACCTGGCGCCGCGCCTGGGCCTCGCTCACGCCTTCAAGCTGCATGGCCGAGATGATCTGCTCGGCGATCCCGCAGCCGGCCGAGCCTGCGCCAACGAAGGCGATGGTCTGGTCGGCCAGGCGCTCGCCCTTCATCTTGCATGCGGCCAATAGCGTGCCCACGGTCACTGCTGCAGTGCCCTGGATGTCGTCGTTGAAGCAGCACAGTTGATCGCGGTATTTGGCCAGCAGCGGCATGGCGTTGCTCAGGGCGAAGTCTTCGAACTGCAGGATCACCCCCGGCCAGCGGCGTTTGACGCCATCGACGAAAGCCTGCAGGAAGTTATCGTACTCCTCGCCGCGCACCCGCTCCTTGCGGCGTCCAAAGTACACAGGGTCGGCCAGCAGCGCGGGGTTGTTGGTGCCCACGTCCAATACCACCGGCAGCGTGTAGGCCGGGCTGATGCCGCCGCAAGCGGTGTACAGCGACAGTTTGCCGATCGGAATGCCCATGCCGCCGACGCCCTGGTCGCCCAGGCCCAGAATGCGTTCGCAGTCGCTGACCACGATCACTTTGACGTTGTTCTTGGTAACGTTGCCGAGGATTTCATCGATGCGATCCTGATCGCCAATGCCGATGAACAGACCGCGATGGCTGCGGTAAATGCGCGCGAATTCCTGGCAGGCCTTGCCGACCGTTGGGGTGTAGATGATCGGCAGCATTTCGTCGACATGATCGTCGACCACGCGATAGAACAGGGTTTCGTTGAAATCCTGCACCGAGCGCAGGAACACGTGTTTTTCCAGGTCGGTGTTGCAGGCCTTGAACTGCTGATAGGTGCGCTCGGCCTGTTGTTCGATGGTTTCCACCTGATCGGGGAGCAAGCCGGTCAGGTGCAGATCCTTGCGTTCTTGCGCGCTGAAGGCGGTGCCCTTGTTGAGCAGCGGCGTGCCCAGCAGTGTCGGGCCTTTGAAAGGTACGTTCAGAGTGCGGTCGGATGAAGCAGACATCATTACCTCCAGTGCATGTTTTTTGTATTTTGTATGCAATATACACCGATGAATCACGATTCCAAGCTCGGGCTGCAAAGCGGCTGGCGTTGGGAGTTTAGACAGGCTTGGCGATTCGTGGCTGAGCGTCACTCGCTGAGCCTGCCTGAAGATTGACTAAGCTGGCAGTTTCATCCGACGGGAGAACACCCATGGAAAGTGTGACGGGCGCATGCCTGTGTGGCGATGTGCGAATTACGGCCCGTGGCCGCCCTTGGCGCGTCGGGCTGTGCCATTGCCTGGACTGCCGCAAGCACACCGGTTCGCTGTTCGAGATATCGGCGATCTTCCCGCAGGAGGCGGTGACCATCGAAGGCCAGACCCGCGACTACGCCGGCCGGCACTTCTGCCCACGCTGCGGCTCGCCGCTGTTCGGCCGCAACGGCGATGAAGTTGAAGTGAACCTGGGTGTGCTGGATGCGCCGGACCAGTTCATACCGACTTACGAGCTCTGGACCGAACGCCGCGAGGCCTGGCTGCCGGAATTTCCGTTGACCGGGCACTATCGGCGCAACAGGGAAAGCAAAGGCCGCAGCGAGCCGTGAAACAGATCGTGCCGCCCACGCGCCCCACCGTAGCAGCCCGCCGGCAAGCTGTGCTGCTACGCCCTTCGGGCAGAAACCGGTGCTGCGTCAGACAAACTACTTGACCAACCGCTTTTCCTTCGACGGCCGATAACCGAAATACGAGCTGTAGCACTTGCTGAAGTGGCTGGGCGAGACGAACCCGCACGCCACCAGCACTTCGACCTGGGACAGTTCGGTGTGCTGCAGCAGGCGGCGGGCTTCGGTGATGCGCAGCTCCAGGTAATAGCGCTGCGGCGTGGTGCCCAGTTGTTCCTTGAACAGGCGCTCGATCTGCCGGCGCGAGCGTCCGGCATACACCGCCAGTTGGTCCATTTCCAGCGGCTCTTCCAGGTTGGCATCCATCAGCTTGACCACTTCCTTGAGCGGCGCACTCACGGAAATGTGCCGGCTCGGCTTGATCCGCCGATAGCGCGACTCCTCGAACGAGAGGATGTCTTCAATGCCCTCGACCAGCGCCTTGTCGTGCAGCTCCTTGATCCACTCCAGCGCCATGTGGAACGCGCCGGCCGGGCTCGACGCCGTGAGGCGGTCGCGGTCGACGACGAAGGCTTCGCTGGTGACGTGGGTGACCTTGGAAATTTCCGCCAGTGCCGGCCGATGCTCCGGATGGATCGCGCAGCGATAACCTTCCAGCAGCCCCGCCTCGCCGAGAAACCACGCGCCGTTCCACAGCCCGGCCAGGGTGATGCCCAGTTCGGCGGCGGTCACCAGCAGGTTGCTCAATTCAGGATTAGCCTTGAGTTCGGTGCGATAGCCGCCGCAGATCACCAGCAGGTCCAGGTCCTTGAGCGCCGGGGCTTCAAGGCGCGCGTCGGGGCGGATCACCAGCCCCAGGTCGCTGATCACTTCGCCTTCCTGCAAACCGAACGTGCGTGAGGAAAACAGCTTGGGGCGCAGCAGGTTGGCCGTGACAATCGTGTCCAGCGCCTGGGTGAAGGCCGGCAACGAAAAGTGCTCCAGCAGCAGGAAACCTGCCCGGGTGTGGGAGGCAGGCTCTTTGCGGCTCTCGTCCAGATAGCGGAGGTTCTTGCCCTTCATTCCTCCGCTGAACTCTCGTCTCTCGCTCAACGTCTGCCCCGCCCCATCTGTACAACCTGCCGTTTGATGCTCTTCACTTCTTGTTCTCTTGCAACCGGGTATGAAAGATCGCCCAACCCCGGATTCACCGACCCGTCCGGCTCACGTCAGCTGGAAGCCGTAGGCGAGCGGGTCCTGGTCATCGACGAAAATGGTGTTGTGGCCTGTCACATGGGCCCAGCCGGTAATGCCGGGCTTGATGCCGTCAAAAATACCGACTTTAACCGCAGACTCAACTTTTCCTTCGTAGACCGTGCCAATCAGGCTCTCGTGGTGCCAGGTGTCGCCGACTTTCAGGCGCCCCTTGCCGAACAGTTGTGCCATGCGCGCCGAGGTGCCGGTGCCGCCGGGCGAACGGTCGATAGCCTTGTCGCCGTAAAACACGGCGCAGCGGCCATCGGCGTGCTGGCTCTTGGGCTCGTCGCACCAGATCACATGGTGTACGCCGCTGATGGCCGGGTTTTCCGGGTGCACCACGTCGCAGACACCCGCCAGCGCCGCGCGCAGTTTCACGCTCATGGCGACGATATCGGCGCTGGTCTGGCCTTCGAATCCCGGCCAGTTCGCTTGCGGTTCCACCACCGCGTAAAAGTTGCCGCCGTAGGCGATGTCGACGGTCAGTGCGCCAATGCCCGGCACCTCGACCACCACATCAGCGCTGTGCAGGTAGCTGGCGACGTTGAGCAGCTTGATCGACTCGACCTTGTCGTCGTTCATGCGGTACTCGACATCGACCCGCCCGGCCGGCGCCTCGATGGCCAGGCGGCCTGGCACCTTGGGCGTGATCAGGCCTTCTTCGATCACCACCGTGGACAGGCCGATGGTGCCCGCGCCGCACATCGGCAGGCAGCCGCTGACCTCGATGAACAGCGCGCCGAAGTCGCAGTCTTCGCGCACCGACGGGTAGATGATCACGCCGGACATCACATCATGCCCGCGGGGCTCGAACATCAGCGCAGTGCGCACCCAGTCGTGATCGCGCACGAAGAGGTCACGGCGCTCGGCCATCGACAGCGAAGGCAGGATCGGCCCGCCCCCTGCGACCACGCGCACCGGGTTGCCGCAGGCGTGGGAATCGATACAGAAAAAGCTGCGTCTCATGAGCGTGTCCTTACACCAGTTTGTTAGGCGAATGACGCTGCAAGGCGCCCCGTGACAAACGGTCCAGCAGCAGCGCGATGGCGACGATCGCCAAGCCCGCACGCAAACCCAGACCCATTTCCATCCGCGACAGCCCGCGGGTGACTTCCGCTCCCAGCCCACCCGCCCCCACCAGCCCGGCCAACACCACCATGGCCAGCGACATCAGGATGCACTGGTTCAAACCGACCAGCAGCGTAGGCGTCGCGGTGGGCAGTTCGATCTTGAACAGGATGTCGCGAGGCGATGCACCGGAGGCCTGGCCCAGTTCCAGCAGGTCCTTGGGCAGTTGCTTGAAGGCCAGCGTGGTCAGGCGCAGCATCGGCGGGATGCCGTAGACAATGGTGGCGATGATCGCCGGGACCCGACCCAGGCTGAACAGGATCACGGCCGGAATCAGGTACACCCATGGCGGCACGGTCTGCATGATGTTGAGGATCGGCAGGAACGCGTCGTCGACCTTCTTCACCCGCGCCGCCAGCACGCCCAGCGGAAAGGCGATCGCCACCGAAATCAGCACCGCCACCGAGACCAGCGCGATGGTCTGCATCGACGCGGTCCACAGCCCGGCGAACAGGCAGAACGCCAACATCAGTGCAGAGAACACCGCCACCCGCTTGGTGGCGAAGAAAAACGCAGCGACGAAGACGATGGCGATCAACAGATACGGATGCGGCGCCAGCAGCGCGCGCTCGACCACGCCCAAAACCGCTTCGACTACCTGGCTGATCAGCACGAACAGCCCGTGCAGGTTGGCGTTGAGCCAGTCCACTGCCGGGGCGAGGATTTCCCCCGGGGAAAAACGAAAGTCGGCGACACTCATTGGCTTGCTCCCTTGCCAGACCGCGCGGCGCTCTGGGCCAGACGGTCGAGGATCATGGTCAGGATGACGATGGCGATGGCCGCGTTGATCGACTTGGCGATGTCCAGCGTGCGCACCGCGCCGTAGATCGACTCACCCAGCCCGCCGGAACCGACGATCCCGGCGATCACCACCATGCCGAAGGCCATCATCAGGCTCTGGTTGATGCCGGCCATGATGCTGGGCATGGCGAACGGCAGGCGGATCTTGAAAAACATCTGCATCGGGGTCACGCCGCTGGCGTCGCCCAGTTCGATGAAGTGCCGGGGCGTCATACGGATGCCCAGCGAAGTCAGGCGCAGCGCCGGTGGCAAGGCGACGATGAAGGTCGCCAACAAGGCGGTGGCCGGGCCGTAGCCGAGCAGCGCGATGGCCGGCAGCAGGTAGATGTAGGGCGGCATGGTCTGCACCAGGTCCAGGCACGGATCGACCACCCGGTCGAACGCCGGGGTCAGCCCGGCGATCACACCCAGGGGGATCGCCACCACCAGCGCCAGCAGCGTGGCGGTGAGCACCAGGGCCAGGGTAGCGACCGTTTCCGGCCACAGGCCGATCAGCGCGCAGAAGATCAGCGCCAGCCCGGCAATGATCGCGAAGCGCGCGCCAATGGCCCGCCAGCCGATCAGGGCGATGATCACCGCGAGCACGTAATACGGCGGCAGCGACAGGCACCACAACACCGCCTTGTAGACGCTGGACAGCACCGTGTTGGCGGCGTCGAACAGCACCTCGCCATGGTCGGACAGCCACGACAGGCCAGCGTCGATGGCCTCGTCGAACTGGCTGGAAAAGTCAGGCGTATTCATGCCGAAGTCTCCAGTGCGGCGGCCGCGCCGTTGGCCGCGAATTCGTTGGGAATACCCTGCACGCCGCGTAACAGGTCACGCGGGGTGATGATGCCGACCACGTTGCCGTTGTCGACGACTGCCAGGGCATCGCGCTCGGACTTCATGGTCAGGCCGATCAGCTCGTTGATGTCGGCGCCCGGGGACGTCTTGATCAGCCGCGAGATGTCCCAGGTCGGGTTGGCCGCCTTGAACGGTTCGACCGGGGTCATCACCGAGTGCGCCTTGACCAGATGCAGGCGGGAGATACCGGCGACGAATTCGGCGACGTAATCGTCGGCCGGGTTGAGGACGATTTCCTCGGCGGTGCCGACCTGGATGATCGCGCCGTCCTTCATGATCGCGATGCGGTCACCGATGCGGATCGCTTCGTCCAGGTCGTGGGTAATGAACACGGCGGACTTGCCGAGTTCTTTGGTCAGCTGGCGGAATTCATCCTGCAGCTGACGACGAATAAGGGGGTCGAGCGCACTGAACGGCTCGTCCATCAGAATGATTTCAGGGTCGGCGGTGATCGCCCGGGCCAGGCCCACGCGCTGCTGCATGCCACCGGACAACTCACTTGGGAAACGATGTACCCACTCGCTCAAACCGACCTTGGTCAGGGCGCGCTCGGCCACCTGGTAACGCTCAGCCTTGCCCACGCCCTGCACTTCCAGGCCGAAGGCGGTGTTTTCCAGCACCGTGCGGTTGGGCAGCAATGCGACGCTCTGGAACACCATGCCGATGTGCTTGGCGCGCACCTCGCGCAGTTGCGCCGGGTTGAGCGAGGACACGTCCTTGCCCTTGACCAGGATCTTGCCCGAGCTTGGCGTGATCAGTTTGTTGAGCAAACGGATCAGGGTGGATTTGCCACTGCCGGAGAGCCCCATGATGCAGAAGATTTCTCCACGGCGAACCTGGAGACTGACGTCCGAGACTCCGACCACGCAGCTGAACTCTTGCAGGACCTGGCTCTTGGACAAGCCCTTCTGGACGACAGCGTTCATCGCCGCAGGTGCGCTTTTTCCGAAGATCTTCCAGACGTTCTGGCAATCCACCAGCACTTCGTTTGTGTCGATTTTAGTCGTAGTCATTTGGTAACCCGTCCAGCCAGTTTTCACTGACTTCTTGCTTGATCAAAAGGCGGCAGTGGCAAAGCGTGGTGCAAGGATCAGTTCTTCACGTTTTCCCAGCGCTTGAGCAGGTCGGCGTGGCTGTCGGTCCACTCCTTGACGGCCTGATCCATGGTCTTGCCGTCCTTGACCTGGGTGTTGATCGCGGTGATGTCCGGCAGCGGCACATAGACGCTGGCCATCAGCTCGCGAGCGTGGGGGAAGTCAGCCGAGAAGCCCTTGTGGCCGATCCAGTAGTAACCCTGTGGTGGCGGGAAGATGCCTTTGGGGTCCTTGAGGAATTTCACGTCGTATTTCTGCACCATCCACGACGGCTCCCAGATGGTGACCGCGATCGGTTCCTTGCGGTCGACCGCCGACTTGAGCGCAGCGGTCATGGCCGCGGTACTGCCCTCGACCAGTTGCAGCTTGAGGTCATAGCCCTTGACCGCGTTGGTGGCGTCTTTCATCAGGCCCGAACCTGGCTCGATGCCGATGATCTTGCCGCCGAACTTGTCGGCGTTGGCGTTGAGCTGGTCGACGGAGTCGATGTCCACGTACTTCGGCACCGCGATGCCTTGGTACAGGCCGTGAGAAACCGGAGACAGCTTCTCCAGCTTGTTCTTGTTCTTGTTCCAGTAGTCGTTGGCCGCGTAGTCGGTCTGCGAAGCCAGCACCTGCACGTCGCCCTTGCTCAGCGCGGCGTAGGCGATGCCCCACTCGGAAAATTCCACCACCTTGACGGTGTAGCCGGAGTCTTCCAGGACCTTCTTGGTGATGCCGGTGATCGGCGTCAGGTCTTCCCAGTTCATGGTCCCGACGGTGATGGTTTTTTCTTCCGCATGGACCGGCATGGTCATCATGCCCGCAACAGCCACCGCGCAAACGGCTTTCCAGATTTTCTTCATGGCATTCCCCGATCTACGTTGATGAAACTTGAGTGTTGGTTGTTCTGTTGTGCTCTGTTTGGGTTGATGCAGCCTTTACCCTTCTCGCCCTGCCCGCAGTTCCTGCCAGCGGATCACAGAGCTGACCCCAAGGCGGGTCAGCAGGCTGGGCGGCAATTTGCTCGGGCCCGCGCCCTGGCTGAAGCGCTGCAGGAACACCGAGTCGGTGCCGGTGGCCAGCTCGGCGGCCATGACCCCGGCCAGGGTGCTCTTGACCGTACCCAGGCCGTTTTCACAGCAGGCGGCGTAGAGGTTTTCTTCCACCTCGCCGAACGCCGGCGCGCTGTTGCGGCTCAGGCACAGCCGCCCGGCCCAGGCGAATTCCATGGGCGTGCCCTGCAGTTCCGGGAAGCGCGCGTGCAGCGACTGCAGCTGTTCGGCCGCCACCGCCGCCACCCGCTTGGGCGTGACGGTGATGCTCGGGTCATAGGTAAATTTAGTGCGGATGACGATGCGCGCCTGGCCGTTGTGGGTGATCTTGCGCACCGTCGCGCCCATCGGGTCGGCAGGCAGCAAGGCCCAGCGGTCCTTGCCCGTCACCGGGCGCTGGAACTGATCGTGGCTGAAGCCCGCCGTCATCGAGGCGTAGGTGAACACGTGCAGCAGGCGCCCCTGAAAGTGGCCGAAATCCTCGATGTGGCCGTTGACCGCGAGAATCACCTTGGCCGCCGACACCTGGCCCCTGTGCGACTTGGCCACCCAGCCACTGCCGGACTTGTTGAGTTCGACGATGGGCGAGCGCTCCATCAGGCTGATCTTGCTGTCCAGCCCCGCCGCCAGATCGCGGATGTACTGGGCCGGCTGAATCATCACTGCGCCAGGGGTGTACAGCCCGCCGTGGTAATAGTTGGAGCCGGTGATTTCGCGCATCTGCGCGGCATCGAACAGCTCGTGTTTCTCACCAATGGCGCCCAGGGATTTGGCGTACTTGAGGTTGAGCTTCAGCCCGCGCTCGGTGGCGGCGGCGTTGATCTTGCCGGACGGGTCGAAGGTCTGCGCCGACATGCCGTATTCGACCGCCGCCTGCGCGGCGAAATCGATGGCGAAGCGGTTCTGCTCGATCTCCAGCGCCGTGGCCGACTCACCGGCCACCGAGTACTCGCCGCTGGACAGGCTGTGGGGCACGTCGATCATGAAACCCGAGTTGCGCCCCGCCGGGCCCTTGGCGATTTCATGGGCATCGACCACCACGATGCTGTCGTGGGGGCGCAGCTGCACCAGCCTGCGCGCCGCCGACAGGCCGGCAAAACCGGCGCCGATGATCAGCCAGTCCGCCGACACGTTGCCATCAAGCATGCGCACCGGGATAGAACGCGTAGAGATCGCCTCCCACCCCGACACTCCCGTGTCTACCGGCAGGCGCTTGATGGAATGGCCGCTCATTTTACGGTCTCGTCGACAGAGCGATCGGACACATCGATCCAGATGGTCTTGATCTCGGTGTACTGATCGTGGGCGAACACCGACTTGTCGCGCCCGCCAAACCCGGACTCTTTGTAGCCGCCGAACGGGGTCGACGCATCGCCTTCGCCGAAGCAGTTGACGGTGACGATGCCGGCGCGGATCTCGCGGGACAGCTTGATCGCGTTACGCAGGTTGCCGGTGTACACCGAAGCGGCCAGGCCATAGTTGGTGTCGTTGGCCAGGGCGATGGCCTCGGAGATGGAATTGAAGGCGGTCACCGACAGCACCGGGCCGAAGATCTCTTCCTGGAACAGGCGGCTGTCGCGGTCCACGCCGTCGATCACGGTCGGCTGGATGAACGCGCCGTCTTGGGTGTCACCGCCGTACACGGCTTCGAGTTTGCCGGCATTGGCGTAGTCCAGGTACGACTTCACTTTCTGGAAGTGATCGCTGCTGACCAGCGCGCCGACGCGGTTTTGCGGGTCCAGCGGATCGCCCATTTTCCATTCACGAATGTAGGCGCCCATGCGCTTGAGCAGCTCGTCCTTCACCGAGGCGTGGACCAGCAGACGCGAGGTGGCCGAGCAGTTCTCGCCCATGTTCCAGAACGCGCCGTTGACCACCTGCTCGGCGACCAGGTCCAGGTCCTCGGCGTCGTGCATGACCACCGCCGGGTTCTTGCCGCCGCACTCCAGCACCACACGCTTGAGGTTCGAGTCGGCGGCGTAATGCAGGAAGCGGCGGCCCGTGGCGGTGGAGCCGGTGAAGCTGACCATGTCCACGTCTTTGTGCAGGCCGATCGGTTCGCCCACGTCCTTGCCGGTGCCGGTGACGATGTTCAGCACGCCTGCCGGAACGCCGGCCTCGAAGGCCAGCTCGGCGACGCGCAGCGTGGTGAGGGTGGTCTGCTCGGCAGGTTTGACGATCACCGAGCAACCGGCGGCCAGCGCCGGACCGATCTTCCAGGCCAGCATCAGCAGCGGGAAGTTCCACGGCAGCACGCAACCGACGACCCCGATCGGCTCACGCACCACCATGGTCAAGGCGTTGTGGCCCACAGGCGCGGTGTGGTCGTAGAGTTTGTCGATGACTTCGGCGTGCCAGCGCAGGGTGTGAATGGTGTCGGGCACGTCGACCATCTGGCATTCGCTGACCGGCTTGCCGCTGTCCAGGCTTTCCAGCACCGCCAGCTCGTGGCGATTGCGCTCCAGCAGCTTGGCGAACTTGAGCAGCACAGCCTTGCGCTCGCCCGGCGGCAGCAGCCTCCAGCGGCCATCTTCGAACGCCTCTTTGGCCTTGCTGACGGCGTAGTCGACGTCTTCACTGGCGCAGGCAGCGATGTCGGTCAGGTGCTCGCCGGTGGCCGGGTTGACGGTGACGAAGGTGTTGCCGGAAATCGCCGGTTTGAACGCGCCGTTGATAAAGGCGTTGGTCGGGTACGACATCGACGCGGCAATGGCGGCGTATTCGTCCTTGGTCAAAAGATCACGCATGGCGGGCTCCGGAAGTGATGTGGGCGACGGTGCGTTTCACGTTGGTGATAACGGTCTGCAGGCTGAGTTTGTCTTCGCTGTTGAGCGGGCGAAGTGGCGCGCGGACGTCTCCGACTTTCAAACCATTGAGTTCGCAGCCGAACTTGATGCATTGCACGAACTTGCCGCCGTCCAGTGCATTCATCAACGGCATCATCGCCGACATGATCTGACGGCCCTTGTCGAAGTTCTTTTCGAGGACACAGGCTTCATACAACGCGACGTGCTCTTTAGGCAGGAAGTTGGAACCGGCACAGACCCAACTTCTGGCGCCCCAGGCGAAGAACTCCAGGGCCTGATCATCCCAACCGCAGGACAGTGCAATGTGCGGGAATTCACGAGCCAGCAAGTGCACGCGGCCCATGTCACCGGAACTTTCCTTGATCGCTTTTACGTTCTTCGATTTACCCACGCGCGCCAGATAGTCTTCGTTCATCTGCACGCACATCCGGCCGGGATAGTTGTACAACATGATCGGCAAGTTGGCGGCGCGGTCGATGGTCAACGCATGAATGGCATTTTCCTGATCGGTGGGCAGTGCGTAAGGCGGCGTGGTCACCAGGATGGCGTCAGCCTTGATGGCCTTTGCGTCTTCGGCGAACAGCACGGCGTCTTCGGTGCGGATGGCGCCGGTGCCGATGATCAACTGCACACGCGAGCCGATGATGTCTTTGGCACGGCGCGCCAGCTTCAAACGCTCTTCTGCGGTCTGCGCGTAATATTCACCCGTCGAGCCACCGATAATGATGCCGTGCACGTTCGCTTCCACCAGCGACTCCAGCACTTGTGCAAATACATCCCAGTCGATTTCACCGTCCGGCGTATGAGGCGTGACTGCCGGTGTATATATGCCTTCGAATTTCAAGACGCTTCTCCGATTATCAATGGCTGTAACTGTTGTTCAGCAATGCGCACACGAGCGGGCGCCGCGCGCCCATTAAGCGGCTCGTGATGGATCAAATTCCGTGCAATAACAAATCGGGTAACACGCAGGTGCAACAGTGCCGCCAACGCAACCTCAAGTTGCATCCATGACCGACCGCAGGGCCGGAAGTTAAATAGCGGTGCGCATTACAGTGTTCTTCCACACGCACTTTTTCAAAGGCGTGTGCTGGATCAATACGGATCGTTAGAACAAACAGCGTCGGCGCGACGCCTGAACATCGGTCAGGGGCGTTTCGACACAGGGCAGAGGTAGAGCAGTAGTGTTTTGCATAGTCAGACCGTATCTATCCCAATTGGCAGTGACGACGGTTTCTTGTTGTTGAGTCATCCGGGGCGGCCCCGCCGACTCTTTTGCCTTTCTTCAAACCCTGGAACCTTGCCCGGGTTTACGTGCGGCTTGTGTGAAGATTACGTGTCGTTGAAAGCTTGGGACAATCAACTTTTACGCTGGGCAATGCATAAAAAAATGTTATCGATGCGGCTGCGCCGACGCGGGAAACGGGTACTCGGCGAACTGCGCCAGCAACCAGTCGCGCACCCGGCAGCAGGCCTCGTCGGCTTCACGGTCTTCGCGGATGGTCAGGTAATGCAGGCTCTCGGTCAGCACCATTTCCTCATTGACCGGACGCACCAGCCGCCCCTGTTCGATCAGGCCGGTCACCAGATGATTCCAGCCCAGCGCCACGCCCTGATCGTTGAGCGCCATGTTGACCACCAGGTTGTAGTCATTGGCATTGAGCACATGGGGGCTGTCGTGATGGCGCTCGCCGATATCGATGTTGTGATACGCCAGCCACACGCCCCAATCCACATGCTCGGCGACCTGGGAGCGGCCGTAGGGGCTCAGGTTCAGCAGGCCGCCATCGCGCAGGCCGAGCAGCGTCGCAAGTTCCGGGTGGGCCTTGTGATAGGCCGGGGTGCAGACCGGGTAGATCACGTCATAGAACAGCGGGTAGCTGCGATAGCCGTCCTGGATCTTCGCCATCTTGGTGATGTAGATGTCCGGGCGCACCCCCGGCTCCATCGACAGGAAGTTCTGGGTGGTAATCAGGTTCAGATCGATGTCGGGGTTCTGGCTGAACAGGGTCGGCAGCCGGGTCGACAGCCAGAACGCGGAAAACGCCGGCGAGCAGCACAAGGTCAGCATGCGCTTGCCGGCATTGCGCGTGCGAATGCGCTCGGCGGCCTGGGAGATGTTGACGAAGGACATCTGCGCGGCATCGAAAAAGATCGCCCCCGCTTCGGTCAACTCCACGGCGCGCCCTGCCCGCTTGAACAGCTCCACGCCCAGGTAGGTTTCCAGTTCGCGAATCTGCCGGCTGATCGCCGCCTGGGTCACGCACAAGGCTTCCGCTGCGCGGGTGAAACTCTGGTATTTGGCCGCGGCCACGAATGACTTCACCGCTTTGAGCGAAGGCATTTTCAGCAGCGTCATGTCCGGATCGGTGTGCTTGACCATCGTGAGGTTCTGATTTCCGTTTCAAGCCCTGGTGCAGGAAAAAGGGAAAGCCTGCGCGTGCAGCCCTTCCCCGGCGCACGCCGGAGATTATCCCAAAGTGCCAGCAGCGCCTACGCCCGTTACCCTTTGACGGCGCTCTCGATCGCCGCGATGTCGATCTTGGTCATGTTCATCATCGCGGCGAAGGCACGCTTGGCTGCAGCCTTGTCGGCGCTGGTGTAGGCCTGGGTCAACACCCGGGGCGTGATCTGCCACGACAGCCCCCACTTGTCCTTGCACCAGCCACAGACGCTGGCCTGCCCGCCGTTGTCGATGATCGCGTCCCACAAGCGGTCTGTTTCGGCCTGATCGTCGGTCGCCACCTGAAACGAAAACGCCTCGCTGTGGCTGAATTCAGGCCCGCCGTTAAGGCCCAGACACGGGACTCCCATCACGGTGAACTGCACCGTCAGCACATCGCCCTCCTTGCCTGAAGGGTAGTCACTGGGCGCCAGGTGCACGGCATCGACGCGGCTATCCGGAAATGTTTTGGCATAAAATTCCGCCGCTTCCAGGGCATCGCCCTTGTACCAGAGGCAGATAGTGTTTTTGGCTTGCATGGGGACTCTCCACATTTGGAGGGGATGGAGAGGTGAGTCTAGACGCCGAGGTGGCTGACGAGCGCGTGCCGTCTGATCAACCTGCGCAGCAAGGCGACCGCATTCGCCACCAAGGCGGCTCCCACAGTGATGGCATTAACCGAAATTCCTTTGTCGATACTGGAACCGTGGCAGATTCTATGTTTGCCCGGCGAGCGGTTTGTGTTGCCCGAACTATCGCTTCGCCAGCAAGCCGGCTCCCACGGTTCTGCTTATGACCGGCTCTGTCCCTGTGGGAGCCGGCTTGCTGGCGAATGCGATAGAGAGAACACCCTCTGCGGTGAGCTTTACGATAAGCTCAGCCGCACTACACCCATCGCGCGTCCCACAACGAATAGTCGTGAACCCTAGTAACCAACCCGACTCGGATCGGATTGGCCACGACGTAGCGCGCTACGCCTGCCAGGTCATCCTCCTTGCGAATCGCTCTGTCATGAAAGCTTCGTTGCCAGAACGATCCGGACCTCCCCAGATGAGCATTGACCGCCCTTGCCGCGCGAGACTTGATTGCGAGGACCAAGGCCTCAAGACTGCCCTGCTTGAGTTCGATCAGCCAGTGAAAGTGATCCGGCATGATGACCCACGCCAGCGAATCCGCCTGACCATGGATCTGCGCCCGACGAAACTCATGAACCAGGAGCCGCCCCGCCCTCAGATCACTGAAGAATGGCTGACGATTTTCGGTGACGGCGCTGATCAGATAAATCTGACCGGATTGAGAATGACGGCCCGTACGCAACCGTCTGGATTCCGCTGATTTGTGCATTCACTTCTCCGCGCCCCATTGGCTTGAGACAAGGCTAGCGATGCAGGCAAATCTTGATGTCCAAAGTCTGCTTCCGGATGTGAATGGCCGATCGCATTCGCCAGCAAGCCGGCTCCCACGGCCTTCGGCCAGAAGCAATCCGTATTCATTTCATCTCGACGTACCCGCCCAGGCAGTCGAAACCGCTTCTGGCCGCAGGCCGTGGGAGCCGGCTTGCTGGCGAATGCGGTCGATGAGTCGACCTCGACCGCACGCCTGATGGGAATCGATCAATCCCTGAACTGCGTCAACTGCCGGTTCAACGACCCCGCCTGGTCACGCAACTCCACCGACTGGTCGAGCAAGGTGCGGATGGCCTGGTCGTTCTGTTCGGAAATGCGGCTCACACCCTGGATCGCCACTGACAACTGCTCGCCCGTGGCCGCCTGGCTTTGGGTCTGGCGGGCGACTTCGCTGATGCGGGTGAGGATGTCGCGGGCGTGCTGGCGGATCTGTTCGACGCCTTCGGAAGAGGTCGTCAATTGGGTCACGCCGGTGCGCACCGCTTCGCCGACCTGCTGCACGTTGGCCACGGTGTTGCGCACGTCGGAGCCGATGGCGCCGATCATCTCGCCGATTTCGCCAGTTGAACGGCTGGTGCGCTCGGCCAGTTGCCGAACCTCATCGGCCACCACCGCGAAACCACGGCCCTGCTCCCCTGCCCGCGCCGCTTCGATGGCGGCGTTCAGCGCCAGCAAATTGGTCTGATCGGCGATGCTGCGGATCACCGCGATGATGCCGGCGATCTGTTGCGAGCGTTTTTCCAGGTCGCTCACCGAGCCTGCGACCATGTCCATGGTCTGGTCGATATGGGTGATGCCGGCCAGGGTCTGGGTCATGTCCTGGGAGATGTTGGCGGTCAGCACTTCGGTGTTGCGCGCCAGTTGCTCCACATCCTCGGCCTGTTGCGCCATCTCGGTGACCGAATGCGCAAGGGCGGTGACGCCGCTGGCCATTTCCTCGGTGGCGGTGTGCTGAGTGGTGGCCCGGTCGGCAACGGCCTTGGTGGTGTCGCCCAGGTGATCGGAAATCTGTATCAGCGCGCCGCTGCTGTGGCGAATGGTGCCCACCAGGTCGCCCAGTTTGCCAATGAACTGGTTGAAGGCCCCCGCCAGCTTGCCGGTTTCGTCGGCACTGCGCTGTTCGAAACGCAGCCCCAGCTCACCGCTCCAGCCCTGAATGCCGCTGGTCAAGCCGGACAGCGGACGAATCTGCCAGCCAAGCAATTGCCACAGCACCACCGCCAGAATCAGCAGCCCGGCCAGGCCCACCAGCACCGCGGTATAGAGGAAGTGATTGATCCCGGCCATGGCCTCGGCCTGGGGATACGCCACCATCAACGCCCAGGTGTTGGGCGCCTTGCCGATGCGCACCGGTTGCAGCACATAGTTCCAGCCGCCACTCTCGAAGCTGTAGGGCTGGCCGGCCTTGATCGCCTGGCGCGCCGCGCTCGGCAGATCGTCCGCTGATTGGCTCAGGCGCTTGGCATCAGGATGGCTGGCGTACAGGCCGTCACTGGACACCAGCGCGCCATAGCCCTTGAACACATCGATCTTCGCCAGTTGCCGGTTGATGCCTTCCAGCGGAATGTCGACCCCCGCCACCCCCACCGCCTTGCCGTTTTGCAGCAGTGGCACCATCAGCGAGGCGAGCATGAACTGCTGGCCGCTGGCGGTGCGATAGGCGTAAGGCTCCGAGGCCCAGGGCTTGCCGGTGTGCAACGGGCGATAGTAATACTGGTTGTCGGCGCTCTCGGGCACGTAGCCCACCAGCGGCTCGGATTTGATGGCGCCAGTGGTGCGGTTCCAGTAGGTCAGGAAACGCCCGGTCGCATCATGGTCCGCCTGGTTGACGAACTCGCTGTCGTTGCCATCGAACGCATTGGCTTCCCAATACTGGCCCAGGCCCAGAAGTTGTGGGTTGTTTTGCAGAAGTTCGCGAGTGGCGGCATTGGCGGTCTGGCGATCGACATGTTGTTGCTGCAATGCGCTGGCAACACTGGACAATGCATCGGCCACCGAATAACCGGCACCGAGTTCAACTTCCACTTCTTTGGCATTGGCCCGCACGATGGTGTCGACCAATGTTGCGTTTTCCTTGACGGCATTACCGTAGGCAATCCAGGCAATGGCCCCCAACAACAGCAGCATGACCGCCATGGCGCCGAGCAGAGCGGTCCAGAACAACTTGAAATGCAAAGAGCGATTAGACATTTACATTCTCGAATGGCATAGAAGTACGCTGGCAAGGCCGCGCGGATATGCAATCGAGGCTGCCCTGCCTAATTTATTATTTGTTTGATATCGATGTGCCAGCATATACCCGCACCAATCCGGTGCGCAATAGCATTGCGCAGCGTCGTTTGGCACTGAGAGGCAATTCGAAGTTTTGAAATAATCGCAGGAATTTGAAAAAGTTGACCGACCCGACATAAAAGTCGGGTCGCCCTTTAATGCGTGGGGTTATTGTTTGAAGCGTTAACTATCGGAAGAATCATCAGCCACTTGCACACGATTTCGGCCAGTGCGCTTGGCGTGATACAGCGCGGTATCGGCCAGGCCATAAGCGTCATCGAAACGGGTGCCGACCGGGTTGGCGCTGACGCCGAAGCTGGCGGTGATGCTGCGATTCACCGGATGCGGGAACACGTGCTCGGCCACGGCCTGGCGCATGGCTTCGGCCATGTGCACGCCCTCCTGCAGCTCGCCACCGGGAATCAGCACGGTAAACTCTTCCCCGCCCACCCGGCCAATGGCGGCGGTCTCGCCGACGATCTTGCGCAGGCAGCCGACGATGCCCTGGATCACCGCATCGCCCGCCGGGTGACCGAACTCATCGTTCACCTGTTTGAAGTGATCGATGTCCAGCACGATCATCACTGCGCCCGTGTTGAGCAGCGCCGTGGTGGTCATCTCGATGATCGCGCCACGGTTGAGCACGCCGGTCAGGGCGTCGTGGGTGGCGCGGTATTCGAGCTGGCGGGCCAGGGTCTGCAACTGCATGTTCAGGGCGTTCATCTCGCGCTCGGCACGGTCGCTGCGGCCGATCAGGCGGCGCGTCTCACGCATCAGGCGCTCGTAATGCGTGGCCAGTTCCGACAGCGACTGACGATAGGTTTGGGCATCGGCGTCAGGCTGCGCCAGGATCGACCGGACATGCTCAAGTGCCTGGGCCTCGCTGGTGAACAGATCCGGCGCCGGGTCACTGGAAACAGTGCGCGATGCGACTGAAGCGGCCATGAGCATCTCCTGTGTCAAGTGGTGATCGGGCAGTCGTTGAAGACGATGGAGGTGAAGTCGGCCTTGAGCTCTTCGCCGAACTCGAAAATCGTCTCGTCTTCTTCTTCGTGATACCAGTTCACTTCGATGGTGTTGCCCGCTTCAGCGGCCTGGTCCAGCGCATCGAAAATGCTGAACAGCATCTTGGTGCTGGAACTGTTGAAGTAAGCCAGCGCGATGTTCGCCGTGATGTTCTGGCCGTCGCGGGTGCCCAGGAAATCACGCAGCTGTTGCACCACCGGCGAGTAGAAAGCCGCGGCGTTCTCGGGGTACGACTCGCCTTTCATCGACAGCAGATTCTGGTCGAAACGGAAGTCGATTTCCGGGGAGGTGGCCGTTGCTTCGATGTAGAAGTTGTCCATGGCTAAACGTCGCTCGTTTCAAATAGTGGCTTTAAGGCAAAAAAGAGTGGTGTCCGGGTCATCGGCCCGCGGATGGAAATCGAATTCCAGCGGTGCACTGGCGTCCCGCGCCATCGTCAGGAAACCAAGGCCCGCGCCCTTGCTGTCTTCCGGGGTTTCGGCGCGCAGGGAGGTCTTGTAGGCCTGTTTGATTTCTTCGATGGTCATGTTGCGCAACGGCTCGAGCTTGGCGCGCAGCCGCTCGGTGTCGGCGGTGGCAATCGGGTTGGCACAGAGCATCAGGTGGCGCTCGCCATCGGTGCTGATGCACACCGCGCCCTGACGCAGGCCCGACTCCTCGCTGACCGAGGCGCTCAGGGCATCGGACGAGTAATGGATGATGTTCTGCGACAACTCGACGAACGAGGAAAACAGCTTGCGCCGCGTCGGCCCGCTGACCCCGGAAATTTCCAGCTGCAGCTTCACGACTTCAGCCATCGCCGAGACGATGTGATGGGAGAAATAGCCCATGTGATAGAAGATCACGTTGCGCTGTTGGGCCAGATCGAAAAAGGTGCAGTCCTGCTGAGCAGCCGGTGAGTTGAACATCGTCATTCCTGAATACGGGCACAGAATAGGGTCAAGTCGTCACGCCGGCTCTGTTCGGCCTGCCAGTCGGCCAGGGTGCGTTGCAGGGCTTCGCAGATCGCGGCAGAGGGCTGGTGACGGTGTTGCACGATGGTGTCGAACGCCTTGCGTTTGCCGAAGGCGATCTTCTTTGGGCCGCCGATCTGGTCGGTCAGGCCGTCAGTGGTGATGAACATCAGGCTGCCGCGCTGCATGGGCACGGGGCTGACGGTCCACTGGTAATCGAATTCGCTGGCCACGTAACCCACGCCCACGCGCTGGCCGGCAATGGTCTGCAGCTGTTCGGCGTCCGGGTGCAACACGTGCAGGGCCATGCGCGCGCCGGCGAAATGCAGGGTGCGAGTGGCGTTGTCGAACCAGAAGAAGGACGCGTCCAGGCCGTCGTCGGACTCGGGCGTGCCGTCCAGGCCGTTGACCTGGCCCAGCAGCTCCTTGACGCTGCGGTTGACCGCTGAGAGCAACTGGCCGGGATCGCGCGGGCCGATCTGGCCGAGGGCCTGGGTCAGCGACGACGACGCGATCAGGGTCATGAACGCCCCCGGAACGCCGTGGCCGGTGCAGTCGGCGATGGCGCCGAACCAGCCGTCGGGGTAGGCGCAGAAGTGATAGAAGTCGCCACCCACCACATCCCGCGGTTCCCACAGCAACGAGGCGTCGCCCAGGGTCGAAGTCAGGGCATCGCGAGAGGCGCGCAACATGGCGCGCTGGATGACGCTGGCGTACTCGATGCTCTGCATGGTCTGGCGATTTTTCTCGGCCTGCATCGCCGCCACCACCGCCATCAGTTCCAGGCCGCTGCCAAGCCCTGCGAAGCGCCCGTTGCGGGTGACGATGAAACCGTCTGCCAGGGCCTTTTCGCCGGATTCGACGGTCTTGAACGTCAGCTCCTCGATGCTCATCTGCGCATCGACCACCAAGGGTTCCTTGTCCATGAAGGCGATGCAGCTTTTCTTGTCGTACAGCTCGCGATGGAACGGCTTGCTCATCTGCGACAGGAAAATATTGCGGTTGATCAGGCCGATCGGGCGCTCGCCCTCGACCACCGCCAGACAGGCCATGTCGCGCTGGGCGCTGAAGATTTCCATGACGCGGCCGTTGGTGCTGTCCGAATCGATGCCCGGCACTTCATTGCACAGATCACCGGCGCAGCGATGATCCCGGGGCAACTTGGGGCGCATGAATGTGAAATGTTCTGCCTGCATTTTCGTACTACCGCACCAGACGAAAGCGAGCACGTTAGCAGGGTGATATTAAAGTGATGTTACAGAAAAGCGCTTCACAAACCCGATAAAAATCGAACTTATAGCCACTTCAGGGCACTTGGTGTTAAATACCGCATCCGGGTCGCCTACGCTGACCCGTCACAACCTTCTGACATCCTCAAAGACCAGCAAATGGCGGTGGCCCCCATGATTGAAGTGACCGAAGTTTCCATAGCCCAGCTGCGCGCGGCACTGGAGTCCGGGCAGACCACGGCGGTCGAACTGGTGCAGGCGTACCTGGCCCGGATCGACGCCTACGACGGCCCGCAAACCGCCACCGCGCTGAACGCCGTGGTGGTGCGCAACCCAGAAGCGCTCAAGGAAGCCCAGGCCTCCGACGCCCGCCGCGCCAAGGGCCAGTTACTCGGCCCGCTGGACGGCATCCCCTACACCGCCAAGGACAGCTACCTGGTCAAGGGCCTGACGGCCGCTTCGGGCAGCCCGGCCTTCGCCGATCTGGTCGCCCAGCGTGACGCCTTCACCATCGAGCGCCTGCGTGCAGGCGGCGCCATCTGCCTGGGCAAGACCAACATGCCACCCATGGCCAACGGCGGCATGCAGCGCGGCGTTTATGGCCGCGCCGAAAGCCCGTACAACGGTGACTTTCTCACCGCGCCCTTCGCCTCCGGTTCGTCCAACGGTGCGGGCACCGCGACGGCCGCCAGCTTTGCCGCGTTCGGCCTGGCCGAAGAAACCTGGTCGAGCGGCCGCGGCCCTGCGTCCAATAACGGCCTGTGCGCCTACACCCCATCGCGCGGCGTGATCTCGGTGCGCGGCAACTGGCCGCTGACCCCGACCATGGACGTGGTCGTGCCCTTCGCCCGGACCATGGCCGATCTGCTGGAAGTGCTCGATGTGGTGGTGGCCGAAGACCCGGATACCCGAGGCGACCTGTGGCGCCTGCAACCCTGGGTGGAGATTCCACCGGTCGCCCAAGTGCGCCCCGCCGCCTACGCCGACCTCGCCGCACAGCCCGATGCCCTGAAGGGCAAGCGCCTGGGCGTGCCGCGCATGTACATCAATGCCGACCTCGAAGCCGGCACCAGCGAAGCACCCGGCATCGGCGGCCCGACCGGACAGCGCATCCACACCCGGCCTTCGGTGATCGGCTTGTGGGAACAGGCGCGCAAAGCGCTGGAAGCGGCAGGCGCCGAAGTCATCGAAGTGGACTTCCCGCTGGTCTCCAACTGCGAAGGCGACCGCCCCGGCGCACCGACCGTGTTCGACCGCGGCATCGTCTCCAAGGAGTTCCTGCACCACGAACTGTGGGACCTGAGCGCCTGGGCCTTCGATGATTTCCTGCAGGCCAACGGCGATCCGAAGCTCAACCGTCTGGTGGACGTGGACGGCCCGAAAATCTTCCCCCACGACCCCGGCACCCTGCCCAACCGCGAAGGTGACCTGGCCGCCGGCATGGACGAATACGTGCGCATGGCCGAGCGCGGCATCACCCCGTGGAATGAGATCTCGACGCTCAAGGACGGCCTGCTGGGCCTGGAAAAAACCCGGCGCATGGACCTCGAAGAGTGGATGGACGGGCTAGGACTCGACGCCGTGTTGTTCCCGACCGTTGCCGACGTGGCCCCGGCCAATGCCGATATTGATCCGCAATCGGCCGATATCGCCTGGAGCAACGGCGTGTGGGTGGCCAACGGCAACCTCGCCATTCGTCACCTGGGCGTGCCCACGGTCAGTGTGCCGATGGGTGTGATGCAGGACATCGGCATGCCGGTGGGCCTGACCTTCGCCGGCCGCGCCTATGACGACTCGAACCTACTGCGCCTGGCCTCGGCCTTCGAAGCCACCGGCAGCAAGCGCCTGGTGCCGCCACGCACGCCGCCGTTGTCGGCAAAATAACGCTGCCGCACGGGGCTGGAACTGCAACGGTTTCAGCCCCGGATGTACTTAGGTGTCATTGCCCGCTGCGCGCCTGCATGTGACATTCACCCTTCACCTTCCAGAAACGCCCCCACCGTCATCAAGAACGGACCTGCCTGAACGAGGACCTCACCATGCTGTTGCACCTGTCGACCTGGCAAGAGATCGAGCAGTACCTGACCCGCAGCCGTACCATCGTGGTGCCCATCGGCTCCAATGAGCAACACGGCCCCACCGGCCTGCTCGGCACCGACTGGATGTGCCCGCAGATCATCGCCTTGGAGGCCGAGAAAAACGCCGACATCCTGGTCGCGCCGACTTTCAACATCGGCATGGCCCAGCACCACTTGGGCTTCCCCGGCACTATCTCGTTGCGGCCCTCGACCTTCATCGCCGCCATCGGCGACTGGGTCCGCTCGCTGGCCGGGCACGGCTTCGAAAAGATCCTGTTCCTCAACGGCCATGGCGGCAACATTGCCTCGATCGAAGCAGCCTTCTCCGAGCTGTACGCCGAAGCCAGCTTCGCCCGTCGCCCCGCAGGCTTTGCCCTGAAACTCTGCAACTGGTGGGACCTGGAAGGCGTGACCAGACTCGCCAACGAGCAATTCCCCACCGGCCATGGCGTACACGCCACCCCTTCGGAAATCGCCGTGACCCAGTGGGCCTACCCGGACTCGATCAAGTCAGCGCCCTACTCCCCGCAAATCGCGCCGATGGGCCCGATCCGCGAAGCCAAAGATTTCCGCGCCCGCTTCCCGGACGGGCGCATGGGCTCGGACCCGGACCTGGCCAGCCCCGAGAAAGGCGGCGAACTGGTCAGGCTGGCGGCGCAGAGCCTGGTCAAGGAGCTGGAGGCGTTCAGCCGAGAAGTGACTCCGGGCTGAAACCCGAGGTCGTTTCGCCTGACGGTCTGCACCTCGACCGTCAGGTTGATGCCTCCTGTCGCTCCACTCCTCTCTCGGGCAGCGCTCCATCGCATCGGAAAGATGACGACACACTCGCCCTGCCGGCCCTCCTGGGCGCTGTAATGTTGGTTTAATCCCTCTCTGTTGTTTTAACAGAGCCAGACGCCTGGTTCGGGTCAGGCAAACATCATCTCAATACCGATGCCCTCGTTCTCCGACGTGTTGTCGTATGAAACGCTACCTGCGGTTATGCCTCATTCTGCTGATCAGCCTGACGCTTCCCCTCACAGGGATGGCGGGCGTTCAGTCACCGACGCAACCCTGCCCGATGATCACCCCGGGTGCGGCGATGACGAGTGACATGGGGATGGACTGCTGCAACGACATGGACATGCTTGACGACCATGGCAAGCCCTGCAAGCCGGGCCTGGAATGCAAGTCAGGTGGCGTGCTGCAAATGTCTTGTACCGAACCACCCGTTAACCCATTGACTGCTGTGACGCTGATCCCGGCGAACGACCACGCGCCCACACGAACCTCCCACGGCGTATGGCGCCCCCCATGCGTTTGAATCCTGACTGACTTCAAGCCCCGCAGCGTTTCGACGATGCGGACTGACTGCGCGCGTTCAACCGTCGCGCACAGGGAATGCTCACACAGGAATCACCCCTATGAACGCCAAGTGTTACTGCACCGGCTGGCCTGCCATGGTCGCGCTGGTGACGAGTGTCGTTGCCTTGCCGGGTTTCGCCGATACGCTGACGCTGGAGCAGGCGCTGCGACTTGCCGAAACCCAAGCGCCCTCGCTCGCCGCACAAGATGCCAACCTTCAAGCCGCCACCCATGCGGCCATACCCGCGGGCGAACTGCCGGATCCGACACTGATCGCCGGGCTGCAGAATTACCCGATCAACGGCCCGAATCGCTGGAGCATCGACGATGATTTCATGACCATGCGAATGATCGGCATCAGACAGCAGGTGCCCAACCGCGATAAACGCGAAGCCCGGGTCGAAGTCGCGAATGCCACGGTCGAACGCGCGGCTGCAGAACGGCAGATTGAACGGCTGAATGTGCGGCAATCGACCGCAATGGCCTGGATCAGCAGTTACTCGGTCGAGCGCAGGAATGAACTGTTTCAGGCGCTCTACAAGGAAAACCGTCTACTCAGCGAAACGGTCAGGGCGCAGATCGCCGGTGGCCGGGCACAACCTGCTGACGCCGTGTCGCCCAAACAGGAAGCGGCGCTTCTCGAGCAACAGCAGGACGACCTTGATCTGCGTCGGACGCAGGCACGCGCGGCCCTCAAACGCTGGATCGGTCCCGCAGGAGACGACGAGCCGGTGGGTCACTGGCCGGATTGGCCAATCGACTCGCCAGGTTATTCCCGTCAGCTTGAACACCATCCCGCACTGGCTGCCTTCACCCCCATGACCCGCGAGGCTGAGGCCAGGGTGCAAGAAGCCATCTCGGAGAAGCGCTCGGACTGGGGTTGGGAGGTGGCCTATCAGCACCGAAATCGCCAGTTCGGCGACATGGTCAGTGTGCAGTTTTCCTGGGATCTGCCCCTGTTTCCCGGCACTCGGCAAAACCCGAAGATCGCCGCCCGCCAGGCAGAGCTCAGCCAGCTGCAGGCGCAGCGCGAGACCTCGATCCGAACCTACGGCGAGCAGTTGGAGAGCGAAGTCGCTGACTACACCCGGCTGGACCGCGCCGTGCAACGCAGCCGAGAGCGTCTGGTGCCGCTGGCCGAACAGAAGGTCGAACTGACCCTGGCCAGTTATCGCGCCGGCAAGGGCGATGTGAACACGGTGATCGCAGCCCGCCGTGAACTCATCGAAACACGGATCAGACAGATCGACATGGAAGAACAGCGCGCCCAGGCCAGCGCACGTCTTTATTTTGCCTACTCGGAGCAGCGCCCATGAACCGACCATGGAAAGTGACCGTTCTGACATGCGTGGCCATGGCGTCGGGGATCGCGAGCGGTTACTGGTTCGCCCGATCGCCGGGCGCCATGCTGTCTACATCGACGATGGCGTCTGCTGCAGATCAGGCAAAAGACCGCCAGGCGCTGTATTGGTACGACCCCATGTTTCCCCAGCAGCAATTCGACAAGCCTGGAAAATCCCCTTTCATGGACATGCAGCTGGTTCCTCGGTACGCCAATGATGCCGGAGATACCGCTGCGCTCAGCATCGACCCCAGCCTGACGCAAAACCTGGGACTTCGCCTGGGCGTCGTCACGCGAGGTGTACTGGACTCCACGCTGGACGTCACCGGTGTATTGGCGTTCAACGAGCGCGATATCGCCGTGGTACAGGCGCGCACCGACGGATTTGTCGAACGCGTCTATCCCCATGCCCCGGGCGATGTCCTGACCGCCAACACGCCACTGGCGGAGATTCTCGTGCCGGACTGGGCCGCCGCCCAGACGGAATTTCTCGCCCTCAAGACCCAGGGTGATACCGAACTTTTGCACGCGGCAAGACAACGGCTTCGGCTTCTGGGCATGCCTGCGTCTCTGATCGCCCAGGTGGAACGCAGCGGCAAGGTTCAACCTAATGTGACCATCGACTTGCCGATCAGCGGTGTGTTGCAGGAGCTGAATGTGCGACTCGGCATGACCGTGGCGGCTGGCCAGACGCTCGCCAGCGTCAATGGCTTGAGCACCGTGTGGATGGAAGTGGCCGTCCCTGAATCGGAAGCGGCATGGGTCAAGACAGGACAAAGGGTTCAGGCGCACTTCCCGGCCTTTGCCGGCAAACCGCTGACCGGCAACGTCAGTGCAATCCTGCCGCAGACCCGCCCCGACAGCCGCACCCTGCGCGTGCGGGTCGAACTGCCCAATACCGATGGGCAACTCAGGCCGGGCCTTTCTGCTCAGGTTCGCCTGACCCGCTCCAGTGAACACAGTGTTCTGTGGGTGCCAAGCGAAGCGGTCATTCGCACCGGGCACCGGGCGCTGGTCATGCTTGCACAGGGTTCGGGGCGTTATCGCCCAGTGCAGGTATGGCCAGGCCAGGAAATCGATGGCAGGACCGAGATCAGGCAAGGTCTTGAAGAAGGCCAGAAAGTCGTCACCTCCGGACAGTTTCTGCTGGACTCGGAGGCCAGCCTCAAAGGCATTGTCGCCCCGGACGACGGCGAGTTAGATGGTACTGCATGGATGCCCGGCGCCATGGGCCGGCAGGAGGCTCAGCCATGATTGCCTCTCTGATCAGATGGTCAGTGGCCAACCGTTTCCTGGTCCTTTTGACGACGCTGTTCGCGACAGGCTGGGGTATCTGGTCGCTGCAAAACACGCCCATCGACGCATTGCCCGATCTTTCCGATGTTCAGGTGATTATCCGCACGCCTTACCCTGGCCAGGCCCCGCAGATCGTCGAGAACCAGGTGACCTACCCGCTGTCCACGACCATGCTCTCGGTGCCGGGGGCAAAGACCGTGCGCGGCTACTCGTTTTTTGCCGACAGCTTCGTGTATGTGCTGTTCGAAGAGGGTACCGACCCGTACTGGGCCCGCTCGCGGGTGCTGGAATACCTGAGCCAGGTACAGAGCCGCCTGCCTGACAGCGCAAAGCCTGCGCTGGGGCCGGATGCGACAGGCGTCGGCTGGATCTATCAGTACGCGCTGGTGGATCGCAGCGGCGGGCATGACCTTTCACAGCTGCGGGCCCTCCAGGACTGGTTTCTCAAGTTCGAACTCAAGACCCTGCCTGACGTTGCGGAAGTCGCCACGGTCGGCGGCATGGTCAGGCAATACCAGGTCGTGCTCGACCCGATCCGGCTCGCCAGCCTGGGGATCACCCAGATGGACGTCAGCACGGCGATCGGCAAGGCCAATCAGGAAACAGGCGGTGCAGTGCTGGAGCTGGCTGAAACCGAATTTATCGTCAGAGCGTCAGGCTATCTGAAGACACTGGATGATTTTCGGGCCATCCCCTTGAAGCTGGGTAGCGGGGGCGTTCCGGTCACCCTTGGCGATGTCGCCACCGTGCAGTTGGGCCCGGAGATGCGTCGGGGCCTGTCCGAGCTCGACGGCCAGGGCGAAACCGTGGGCGGCGTCGTCGTGTTACGCAGCGGCAAGAATGCCAGTCAGACCATCGCAGCGGTCAAGGCCAGGCTCGAAGAGCTCAAAAGCAGCCTGCCGGCGGGCGTGGAAATCGTCACCACCTACGATCGCAGCAAGCTGATCGACCGGGCCGTGGAAAACCTCAGCCGCAAACTGATCGAAGAGTTCATCGTGGTGGCGTTGGTCTGCGTGGTCTTTCTCTGGCACCTGCGTTCGTCAATGGTGGCGATCATCTCGTTGCCGGTGGGGGTGCTCATTGCGTTCATCGTCATGCGCTATCAGGGCATCAACGCCAACATCATGTCGTTGGGCGGCATTGCCATCGCCATTGGCGCAATGGTCGACGCCGCCGTGGTCATGATCGAAAACGCCCACAAGAAAACCCAGGCCTGGCACGTCGCTCATCCGGGTCAGGAATTGAAGGGAGAGCGCCATTGGCAGGTCATGACCGAAGCGGCAACGGAAGTCGGTCCGGCCCTGTTTTTCTGCCTGCTGATCATCACCCTGTCATTCATTCCAGTGTTCACGCTCCAGGCCCAGGAGGGTCGCCTGTTCGGGCCGCTGGCCTTCACCAAGACCTACGCCATGGCCGCGGCGGCGGGCCTGTCCGTTACGCTGGTGCCCGTGTTGATGGGGTACTGGATTCGCGGCCGACTGCCTGATGAACAACGCAATCCGCTGAATCGGCTGTTGATCCGGGTGTACCAGCCGATGCTGGACGGGGTGCTCAGACGCCCTAAAACGACGCTGGTGCTCGCATCGCTGGTGTTCGCAAGCGCGTTGTGGCCGCTCTCCAGGCTGGGTGGAGAGTTCCTTCCCCCGCTCGATGAAGGTGATCTGCTGTACATGCCCTCCGCGCTGCCGGGGCTTTCGGCGCAGAAAGCCGCTCAATTGCTGCAACAGACCGACCGGCTGATCAAGGCGGTCCCGGAGGTCGAGCACGTATTCGGCAAGGCCGGCCGAGCCGAAACCGCCACCGACCCGGCACCGCTTGAAATGTTTGAAACCACGATCCAGTTCAAACCCCGGGACCAGTGGCGTGAAGGCATGACGCAGGAAAAGCTGGTGGAAGAACTGGATCGCATCGTGAAGGTCCCGGGCCTGACCAACATCTGGATCCCGCCTATCCGCAACCGGATCGACATGCTGGCCACCGGAATCAAGAGCCCCATCGGCATCAAGGTCGCTGGCTCAAGCCTGCCTCAGATCGATGCCGTGACCCAGGTGGTGGAAGGGGTCGCCAAAACGGTGCCAGGTGTCAGCTCCGCCCTTGCAGAGCGGTTGACGGGGGGGCGTTACATCGATGTCGATATCGATCGCCAGGCGGCGGCTCGCTATGGGTTGAACATCGCCGACGTGCAAGCCATCGTGGCCGGCGCCATTGGCGGCCAGAACGTTGGAGAGACCATCGAAGGGCTTGCCCGTTTCCCGATCAACGTGCGCTATCCCCGGGAGTGGCGCGACTCGGTATCGGGCCTTGAGCGACTACCGGTCTACACCTCCCAAGGCAGCCAGATCACCCTGGGGATGGTCGCAAAAATCAGAGTCACAGACGGCCCACCCATGCTCAAGAGCGAGAATGCAAGACCGTCCGGCTGGGTGTACATCGATGTCCGTGGCAGGGATCTCGCGTCGGTGGTCAGCGATCTGCGCCAGGCGATCAGCCAGCAGGTGAAGCTGCAACCGGGGATGAGCCTGAGCTATTCAGGCCAGTTCGAGTTTCTGGAAAGAGCCAACGCCCGGCTCAAGCTGGTAGTGCCCGCCACCTTGCTGATCATCTTTGTGCTGTTGTATGTGACGTTTTCCAGAGTCGACGAGGCGCTGCTGATCATGGCCACACTGCCCTTCGCGCTCACTGGCGCGGTGTGGTTTCTCTACCTGCTCGATTACAACCTGTCGGTGGCCACCGGCGTCGGGTTCATCGCGCTGGCAGGTGTCTGCACCGAGTTCGGCGTCATCATGCTGCTGTACCTGAAGAACGCCTGGGCCGAGCGCCAGAGCGCTGGCGACCGCTCCGATCAAGGCCTTGATGAAGCGATTCGTCAGGGTGCAGTGCAGCGCGTCAGACCCAAAGCGATGACCGTGGCGGTGATTCTCGCAGGTCTTGTGCCCATTCTGCTGGGCGGTGGCACCGGGGGCGAAGTCATGAGCCGCATCGCAGCGCCAATGGTGGGCGGCATGATTACGGCCCCGTTGCTTTCGCTGCTGGTACTGCCCGCTGCCTATCGGCTGATGCGAGGTGAGCGCCGACGCAATCAGGGAGTTGAGCGGGAGCCTTTAACGGTCAGGGATTGAGGCGTCTAAGCGCCTCGCGCAGTTCCGCGTCATTGCCACCCAGCGCGCTGGTGGCAATGGCCGCGTTGCGCAGCAGGATGGAGGCGGCGTGTTCGATGTGCTCCTTGAGCAAGCGATCGGACGGCCCGGACAAGGTCAGCGCGCCCTTCAATTCGAAACCCATCGAGAACACCGGTACCGATACGGCCGTGGTTTCCGGATCGCGTTCACCGAATGAGCAGGCCCAGAAACGCTCGCGAACCTCGGACAGTGCCGGGTCGACATTGCGTGAGAACGCCCGAAGAATCTTTCCTGACGCGCCGGCCTGCAGCGGAAAACGCGCGCCTTCGAGCACCGACACCCGCACTGCACGCTTGGGCTCGACGCGAAACAGCACCACGCGGCTGCCGTTTTCCAGCACATAGAAAGACGAGGTCTCGCCGCTTTCTTCGGTGATCGATTCGAGCAACGGATGAATCACGTCACGCAAGCGGAACGAGGCCTGGTACAGCTGCGACAGGCGCAGCGGCTCAGGCCCGACCGAGTAACGCCCGTCGCTCTGGCGCCGCACGAAACCGGCTTTTTCCAGCGAGGCGATCAAGCGCAGGATGGTACTTTTGTACAGGCCGGTGCGCCGGGAAATCTCGGCCAGGGTCAGGCAGTCCTGCTCGATGTTGAACGCGGCCAGAATGGCGAACGCGCGGTCTACGGCCGCCACGCCGCCTTCGGCGTTACTGCCCTGCTCTGAAAGGTTTTTTTCGGATTCGGTATTCATAGACGCTCGTTGTCGATTCATCGCTTGCGGGCGCGGGCGGGTTTACCGACCACGCCAGCGCACGCAAGACAATATCAGAGGCGCAAGATACCTTCTGAAAAAACTACGCACTCAGCGTCATTCCTCCCGCAGGAAAAGACGTAACGACATCACCATCGCCGCTGCCACGAACATGATGCAGCCCATCACTGCGAGGCCTGCGGTGAACGAGCCGGTGTAGTCCTTGAGAAAGCCCATCAGGTACGGCCCGACGAAACCACCGAACGCACCGATCGAGTTGATCAGCGCAATGCCGCCCGCAGCCGCCTGCCCGCGCAGGAACTTGCCCGGCAAGGTGTAGAAGATGGTCTTGCCGGCGATGGTGCCGATCAGCGCCATGGTGATACCGGCCAGTGCCGGCACCAGCGCGTTCATCTGCAGCGCCAGCAGCAGTGCCAGGCCCGCCAGCAACATCGCCAGGGTCAGGTTGAAAATCCCTTTACCGGTGCGGTCCACGTGTTTGGCCCAGACCAGAAGCGCAATGGTGGAGAAGAAATACGGAATCGCCGCCACCCAACCGATCATGCTGACTTCGACGCCATGGGCCTTGAGCATTTGTGGCAGCCAGATGCCGATGCCGTAGGAACCGAGGGTGAAACTGAAAGTGATCGAGCTGAGGATCCACACACGCGGGTCCTTCAGCGCGGCCTTGAAGCCGTGGCTGTGCTGGCCGCGGCTTTGTTCCTCGGCGAGCATGCCGGTCAGCACCTGACGCTCACTGTCGGTCAGCCACTTGGCTTCGGCCGGATGGTTGGTCAGCACTTTCAAGGTGATCAGGCCGAGGATGCACGCTGGAATGCCCTCGATCAGGAACATCCACTGCCAGCCCGCCAGCCCCAGAATGCCGTGCATCTGCAGCAGCCAGACCGACAGCGGCCCGCCCACCAGAAAGGAAATCGGCGTGGCCACGGTGAACCAGGCCAGCACCCGCGTGCGGTACTGCGCCGGAAACCACAGGGTCAGGAAGAAGATCACGCCGGGGAAGAAACCGGCCTCGGCAATGCCCAGGATCAGGCGCACCACATAGAAACTGTACGGCCCGACGATCATGGCGGTCGCGGCGGCAGCCAGGCCCCAGGTGATCATGATCCGCGCCATCCACAACCGCGCGCCAAAACGGTACATCGCGAGATTGCTCGGCACTTCGCACAGGCAGTAACCGAAAAACATGATGCCCGCGCCCAAGCCGAACTGAGTGGCGGTAAGGCCTAGTTGCTCGGTCATCTGCAGGGCGGCGTAACCGACGCTGGTGCGGTCCAGGTAGTTGAAAAAGTAGGCCAGCGCCAGTAACGGAATCAGTCGCCAGGCAGCCTTGTGCAAGATGCGGGTCTGCTCGGCATCCAGGGGTCGCACGCTGCTGGCTTCGCGGCTGTGCGGGGGTGTCGTGACGATTGCCATGACGGTTTTCCTCAACATTTATTTTTATAGGACTGACGGCGGGAAATGGCCGTCAGCGGCTTGATTCAGGCGTCCCTTCCAGCGGTCGTCAGCGCACGATCCCACGCGCGCGCAAGGCGTCGATATCACCCGACGCGTAGCCCATCTGCGCCAGCAACTCGGCAGAATGGCTGCCCAGTTGCGGCACGTTCAGGCGGGCATCAAAACGCCGACCATTCATCTCGAACGGCAACATCGGCACCTTGACCTGCTCGCCACTCTCCAGCGCCAGATGCGCCAGGCCACCGGACTCATTCAAATGCGGGTCCTCGAACAGATCCTGCGGGCGCTGGATCGGCGAGAACGGCAGCCCGGCCTTTTCACACATCGCCATGACCTGCTGCTTGTCCAGCTGCGCCAGGCGCTCGCGGACCTGCGGCAAGATCCTCGCCCGGGCCTGTACACGCTGGGTGTTCTTGGCCAATTCAGGATCGCGGCCCAGCTCGTCGAAGCCGAAGTGCTGGCAGAAACTCAGCCACTGGCTGTCGCTGACCACGCCCATGAAGACCTGCTCGCCGCCCTGGGTGTCGAACACGTCGTAGATGGCCCAGGCAGACAAACGGCTGGGCATCGGCGCGGCCGGTTTGCCGGTGGTCGCCATCTGCATCATGTGCTGGCCGACCAGAAAGGCCGAGTTCTCGAACAGCCCGGTCTGCACGAACTGGCCTTCGCCCGTGCTCTTGCGTTGCAACAGCGCGGCGAGGATGGAAATGGCGCTGAACATCCCGCCCATCACATCGTTGACCGAAGCCCCGGCGCGCAGCGGTCGACCTTCCGGGCCGGTCATGTAGGCCAGGCCGGTCATCATCTGAACCACCTCGTCCAGCGCCGTGCGCTGTTCGTAAGGGCCGGGCAGGAAGCCCTTCATCGAGCTGTAGATGATGTCCGGCTTGATCGCCTTGACCTGATCAAAGCCCAGGCCGAGTTTTTCCATGGCGCCGGGGCGGAAGTTCTCCGTGACCACGTCGGCGCTTTCGATCAGCTTGCGCACCGCGGCCATGCCTTCCGGCGTCTTGACGTCGACAGCGAAGCTCTTCTTGTTGCGGTTGTAGGTCATCCAGTAACCCGCGCCGGAACCGGTCAGGCGCCGGGTGTTGTCACCTTCGGGCACCGGCTCGACCTTGATCACTTCGGCGCCCAAGTCCGCCAGCACCAGGCCGCAGGTCGGGCCCATGACCATGTGCACGAACTCCACCACGCGCACACCGGCCAGCGGCAGCGCCTGCAGGTTCTCGTTGAGCAGGCTCATCGTGCACCTCCTGCGTAATGGAAGTTCTTGCCCACTCCGGCATCAGGCACGAACCCGTACAACGGCTCGCCGGGCAACCCCTGAACCAGCCACTCGCGGGCGGCGACCAAACGGTCGATGTCCACCCCCGTGCGCAGGCCCATGGATTCGAGCAGGTAGACCAGGTCCTCGGTGACGATATTGCCCGACGCGCCCGGCGCGTAGGGGCAACCGCCGATACCACCTTGTGAGGCATCGATGGTGGTAACGCCCACCTCCAGCGCCGCCACCACGTTCGCCAGGCCCTGGCCACGGGTGTTATGGAAATGCGCGCTACCGGCTTTTTCACCGATCTCATTGCGCAGGCGGGTGAACACGCGGCGCACCTGGGCCGGGTTGGCGTAACCGACGGTGTCGGCCAGGCCGACTTCATCGACACCCAGTTCGACCATGGTCAGAGCCATGCGCAGTACATCGTCTTCCGGCACTTCGCCTTGAATCGTGCAACCGAACACCGTGGACAGCCCGGATTCGACCTCGACATGGGGAAAGCGCTCGTTGCGCAGCGCCAGCACCGCACGCACTTCGTCGTACACCTGCTGATGAGTCTTGCGAATGTTGGCCAGCGAATGCGGCTCGCTGACGGAAATCGGCATCGTGATTTTCTGCACCCCGGCGTTAAACGCCGCTTCGGCGCCCTTGAGGTTCGGCACCAGCGCGGTGACGAACACGTCGGAACGCTGGCGCAGATGAGCGACCAGTTCAGCGGCGTCGGCCATCTGGGGCAGCAGCTTGGGTGACACGAAGGAGCCGACTTCGATCTCGCGCAGCCCGGCGTCGGCCAGCGCGGTCAGCCATTTGAGTTTCAGCGCCGTCGGCATCGTCGTGCTGACGCTTTGCAGGCCGTCACGGGGGCCGACCTCGCTGATCAGAATGTCCAGGTTGTTATTAGGGTTCATCGCCGGGTCTCCGGGTGTTGAATTGCGATTGTTCTATCTAGCAGAACACTGTTCTGAAATTAGAATGAGCCGATTATTGGGCCCTGTCAACGAGGCGTGAATGAGCAGGCTGACCGGCGGTTAACCAGGAGCACGAGGAGGTAGGTCAGAGATGAAAGCGAAAACCGGCGGGTTGACAGCTGAAAAAAATCAGTCGACATTTGTTCTATCAGAAAACACAACGTTCTATCTGATAGAACAATAACAACATAGCGAAACGGCTTCGTCACCGGCAAGATCGATGACTCCCTTCGCCCTGTAGGAGCTGATCCTGTGAGTTTGTATGCCCCGCCTCGCGATCTGCCGACGCGCGTGTTCACCACGCTGCCGGAACATTTCTTCAAAGACGGCGACTCCGACTGGGTTCGCGCCAACAAGCCCGGGCAGAAGGTCAGAAGCTTTCTGGAAGGCCCGTCGTTCGACCGCGACGGCAACCTGTACGTCACCGACATTCCCTACGGCCGCATCCTGCGCATCGATCCCCAAGGTCAGTGGACGCTGGTGGCGCAATACGATGGCTGGCCCAACGGCCTGAAAATACACCGCGACGGCCGCATTTTCATCGCCGATTACAAACAGGGCATCCTCACCCTGGACCCTGACACCGGCACAGTCACGCCCTTCCTCACCCACAGCCGCAGCGAAGGCTTCAAGGGCGTCAACGATCTGTTTTTCGATGCCAAGGGCAAACTCTACTTCACCGATCAGGGCCAGACCGGCCAGCAGGACCCGACCGGCCGCGTCTATGCCTACGACCTGGAAAAGCAGATTCTGACCCGCCTGATCGACAACGGCCCGAGCCCCAACGGCCTGGTCATGGACCGCGCCCAGGGCTCGCTGTTCGTGGCGATGACTCGCGGCAATGCAGTGTGGCGCCTGCCGATCCAGGCCGATGGCGGCACCAGCAAGGTCGGTATTTTCACCGCAATGGCGGGCGGTGTCAGTGGCGCCGACGGCATGGCGCTGGACAGCGAGGGCAACCTGTATGTGTGCGACGCCGGTAACGCCTGCGTCTGGGTGTTCGACCCTCACGCGGTGCCGCTGTACCGCATCCGCTCCTGCACCGAAGGCCGCACGCTGACCAACCTGGCCTTTGGCGGCGAAGGCAATCGCCAGCTGTTCATCACCGATTCCTCGACGGGCTCGATCCTGGTGGCCGACCTGCCACACAGCGGCCAGCCGATGTTCTCTCACAGCTAGAGCCGATGGACTTGCATGCCTGTGCGCCACGCGCACGGGTTTCGCTCGCCCTGTAAAAAGCGTGCAGCCACTGCCGCCCCCTTACAAAACCAATAAAAGGGAAACCCATGTTGATCTTTCTCAGCTACGCCATGATCGCCTGCTTCATGTACCTGATCATGAGCAAGCGCCTCTCGCCGCTGGTCGCCCTGCTGCTGGTGCCGATCGTGTTCGGTTGCCTGGGCGGCTTCGCCACGCAACTGGGCGCGATGATGTACGACGGCGTGAAGATGCTCGCCCCCACCGGCATCATGCTGACCTTCGCGATCCTGTACTTCTGCATGATGACCGACGCCGGCCTGTTCAACCCGCTGATCAAGATCCTGCTGAGGCTGGTCAAGGGCGACCCGCGCAAGATCGTGGTCGGCACCGCCGTGCTGGGTTTGTGCGTGGGCCTGGATGGCGACGGCGCCACCACCTACATCATCGCCACCGCGGCCTTTCTGCCGCTGTATCGGCTGACCGGCATTCGCCTGCAAGTCATGGCCACGGTGCTGTTGCTGTCCATCGGCGTGATGAACATCCTGCCTTGGGCCGGGCCGTTCTCCCGCGCCGCCAGCGCCATGCACGTCGATATCACCGAGCTGTTCCTGCAAATGGTGCCGATCATGATCGCCGGTGGCGCGTGGGTGATCTTCGCCGCGTGGTGGCTGGGACGTATGGAATACCGGCGCCTGGGCATCGTCAGCGTCAGTGAGGAAAAAGTGCTGGAAGGCTACGCGCACATCCGCCTGAACGACCCGAAATTCCTGTTCAACGTGGTGCTGACCATCACCCTGGTCACCTGCATGATGCTCAACCTGATGCCGCTGCCGATCCTGTTCATGGTGGCGTTCGGGCTGGGCTGCCTGATCAATTACCCGACCCTCAAACAGCAGAAGGAAGTCATCGGCCGCCACGCCGACAACGTCATGGCCGTGACCCTGCTGATCTTCGCCGCCGGGATTTTCGTCGGCATCATGGGCGGCACCGGGATGATCAAGGCCATCTCCGACAACCTGGTCACCCTCTTGCCGCAACAGGCCGGGCACTGCATGTCAGTGATTACCGCGCTGCTGAGCATGCCCTTCACCTACGTGCTGACCAACGACGCGTTCTACTTCGGCGTGCTGCCGATCCTCGCGCAGACCGCCGCCCATTACGGCATCGGCCCCCATGAAATGGCCATCGCCTCGCTGATCGGCCAGCCCGTGCACCTGCTCAGCCCGCTGGTGGCCTCGACCTACCTGTTGTGCGGCCTGCTGGACATCGACTACGGCGACAACCAGCGGGTGTCGCTGAAGTGGACCTTCGGCACCGTGCTGGTGATGCTGCTCGCGGCCATCGGCGTCGGGGCGATCACGGTGTACAACTGAGCCGCCCCTGCCGTTGCCAATCGTCAGACCACACCGTCCAGCTCAGCCAGCAGCTCTGCCGGAATCTGCAATCCGGCAGCGCTGACGTTCTCACGCAGATGCGCCACCGATGACGTCCCCGGAATCAGCAGAATGTTCGGCGAACGCTGCAGCAGCCAGGCCAGCGCCACCACCAGCTGCGACGCGCCCATGCGCTCGGCGACGCTGGCCAGCACCTGCGACTGCAACGGCGTGAACCCGCCCAGCGGGAAGAACGGCACATAGGCGATGCCCTGGGTGCGCAGCTCGGCAATCAGCGGCTCGTCGTCGCGGTGGGACAGGTTGTAGTGGTTCTGCACGCACACCACCTTGGCGATGCGCTGCGCTTCCTTAACCTGCGCCGAGCTGACATTGGAAAGCCCCAGATGCCGAATCAGCCCTTGCTGCTGCAACTCAGCCAGCGCCGTGAACTGCTCTTCAATCGACTCCTCGCCCGGCGAATGCAGGTTGCCCCAGGCCCGCAGGTTCACCACATCCAGCACGTCCAGCCCCAGATTGCGCAGGTTGTCGTGCACCGCCTGCGTAAGCTGCGCCGGGCTGTGCGCCGGGTTCCAGGACGCGTCATCGCCACGCACCGCGCCCACCTTGGTGACGATGGTCAGGCCATCGACGTAGGGATGCAGCGCCTCGCGGATCAAACGGTTGGTGACATGCGGGCCATAGAAATCCGAGGTGTCGATATGGTTCACGCCCAGCGCCAGTGCCTCGCGCAACACCGCGAGCGCCGCCTGATGATCCTTGGGCGGCCCAAACACACCCGGCCCTGCCAGTTGCATCGCGCCGTAACCCAGCCGATTGACCACTCGGTCGCCGATGGAAAAGGTGCCTGCCTTGTCTGCGTTGCTCATGTCGTTCGCCTCTTTCAAAGTGAGTGCAACCACTCTAGCCGTTGACCACTGCGCTGATAATCGGGTGCAATCGGCACGGGCTGTACGGCTGATCGAACAATCCAGACGCGCAAGGGTGGTGACTCATGGCAGCAGACATTCAGGATTTGCTGGCCTTCGTGGCCGTGGTCAAAGCCGGCGGCTTTCGTGAAGGCGCGCGAGCCAGCGGCAAATCGGCCTCCAGCCTGAGCGACGCGCTGCGGCGGCTCGAAGCGCAACTGGGCGTACGTCTGCTCAACCGCACCACCCGCAGCGTGGTGCCGACCGAAGCTGGCACCCGCCTGATGGAGCGCATCGTCCCCGCCCTGGGCGAAGTCGAATCGGCGCTGGACGTGGTCAACGACTTCCGCGACCGCCCCTCCGGTACCCTCAAACTCAACGTCCCCGCCAGCGCCGCACGCCTGGTCCTGCCCGACATCGTCACGCCCTTCTTGAAGGCCCACCCCGACATCCGCCTGGAAATCACCGTCGAAGAAAGCTTCGTCGACATGCTCGCCGCGGGTTGCGACGCCGGCATCCGCTACGACGAACGTCTGGAACAAGACATGATCGCAGTGCCCATCGGCCCAAGGCTGCAACGCTTCGCCACCGCCGCCTCCCCCGCCTACCTCGACGCCCACGGCCGCCCCGAACACCCTCGCGACCTGCTCGACCATGCGTGCCTGCGCGGCAAATTCCCCAGCGGCAACATGCCCCTGTGGGAATACGAACGGGATGACGAAGTGATCCGAGTCGATCCCACGGGGCCGTTGCTGGTGAACATCGCAGGAGGTGTGGACCTGGCGGTGCAGGCGGCAGTGGATGGGTTGGGGGTCGTTCACCTGTTTGAAGACTGGCTGAAACCGCATCTGGACAGCGGCGCGCTGGAGCCGATTCTTGAGCCTTGGTGGCAAAGTTTTAATGGGCCGTTTCTTTATTACCCGGGACGGCGGTATTTGCCTTCGCCGTTGAGGGCGTTTGTGGCGTTCATCAAAGCCATGTAAACGGACTACGGATTTTCAGGAACAGTCCGACGGCAATGTTTATTGATGTGCTCGCGGGAAAACCTGACCTTCTGCCATCGGAAATTTTCTGGCACACGCCAGCGAGGCAGAAGCATGAAAAACCTGGAAAGCACTTCCCTTGCGCCTGAACACAGTTCGATACGTTTTCTGCTGCTGATGATGGTCCTACTGGGCGTCTTTCCGCTGGACGTCATCCTCCCCTCTTTTCCCGCCATTGCCGCGCACTTCAATACGCCTGCCGAGAACATCGCGCTTTCGGTCAGCGTCTTTGCGGTGGGGTTTGCCATCTCCCAGTTACTGCTGGGCCCGCTCTCGGACCGGCTTGGGCGCAAGCGCCTACTGATCACCGGTATGGTCGTGTCCATCGCTGGAGCCGTGGGGTGCGCGAATGCCGTGGAGTTTTCCGGCTTCATGTTCTTTCGCTGCATTCAGGCGGTGGGATGCGGGTGTTTCGTGTTGAGCAACGCGCTGGTTCAGGATGTATTTGTGGGTGAGCAGCGGGAACGGATGCGGATTCTGATGACGACGGCGAGTGGGGTGTTCCTTTCGCTTTCTCCGCTGTTCGGGACGTTGCTGGAGAGCGTTTTTGGCTGGACGGGGAGCTTTTATCTGTTCGCGATCATTGCCGGTTTGGTGCTTGTTCATGCTGCGCGGGTATTACAAGATTCGAGGGTAGCGCCTTCAGAAGACGAGCTCTGGAGACCGTCTGCGGCGATCGTATCGAATGCGCGATTCATGGGCTTTTCGCTGATTGCTGCGATTGCGTTTGCTTGCCACTTTTCCTTTATCGCCATCTCTCCGCTCATCTTTCTGCAAGGCTTGGGACTGTCTCAGCTTGAGTTCTCATGGGTACTGCTTGGGTACGGTGTGGCGTATGTCATCGGCGGGACCGTTGCCAGCCGTTTGCAACGATCGATGAGTCATCAACAGCAACTGCAATTGGGCATGCTGTTGATCGCGCTGGCTGGGCTGGTTTTGTTTTGGCTAACTGCGGCAGACGGTGGCCGTATTCTGAGCCTTTTACTGCCGATGCTTATCTGTACGACAGGCTCCACCATCGCTCGTCCTGCGGCCACTTCGCGTGCAATGGAGATCTTTCCAGAGCAGGCGGGTGCGGCTTCGTCGATCCTCAATACCGTCGTATTCGTAACAGGCGCAATAGTCAGTGCGGCAGTGAGCGTGCCGACGATCGATTATCAGTATGTGTTGGCGATGTATTTTGTTGGCTTTGGCATAGTCGGATGGACGACCGTTCGGCGGTTGTATAACCCTGCACGGAGTTGAGCGATTCAAGCCCCGAAGTACAGGTTTTATTCGGAACAGTCCGGCTCGCCGGCGATGGCGAAATTAAGGACGTCCCCGCCGGCAAGCCGTGCTGCTACGGTTCTGTGGTGCAGCGTTCGGCACTAGGCAATAATGCACAACGTTTTCCCCGCCCGCCCAAAAGGAATCACCGTGTCGCCGAGTGCCCTCCCCACTCCCCCATCCGCAGCGCCTTTGCTGGAAACCCGGCACTTGAGCCGCCTCGACCCCAACGGCACGGTCACCCTGCTCCAACCCACCAACTTCACGCTCGTCCCCGGCGCACAGATCGCGATCACGGGATCTTCGGGCTCGGGCAAAAGCGTCTTCCTGCGCACGCTGGCGTTGCTCGATTCGCCAAGCTCGGGCGAGTTGTTGTGGCAAGGCAAGCCGATTGCCAGCGACAAGGTCCCCGCCTACCGCACCTGTGTGTCGTACGTCGCGCAACGTCCGGCGTTGGTGGAGGGTTCGGTGCTGGACAATCTGCGGTTCCCGTTCACGCTGAAAAGTCAGCAGAAGCGTTCATTCGATCTGCAGCACGCGACGGATCTGTTGTCGCAGGCGGGCAAGGAAGCGGGATTCATGCAAAAGAACGTGCAGGATCTGTCAGGGGGTGAGGCGCAGATTGTGGCGTTGGTGCGGGCGCTGCAGTTGGCGCCGCAGGTGATGTTGTTCGATGAGCCGACCTCGGCGCTGGATCCGCAGTCGGCGTTGGCGGTGGAGCGGTTGGTGGGGCATTGGTTTGCCGCGGGGAACGGGGCGCGTGCGTATATATGGGTGTCCCACGATCCGCAGCAGGCGCAGCGAATGAGTACGCGGCATCTGACGATGGACAAGGGTGTGTTGCAGCAGGAGGAAGGCCGGTGAATTACCAGAATCTGTCGACCACTGATTTGTGCATCGCGGCGGCGCTGATTTTGATCAATGGCGCGTTGTCGGTGCTGCTCAAGCTGGATCTGGAGCGCAAGTTGCTCTGGGCCTCGGTCCGCACGGTGGTGCAGTTGCTGGCGGTGGGTTACCTGCTGGGCTGGGTGTTCGCCAACGCGCATTGGTATGTGGTGTTGCCGCTGATGTGCCTGATGACGCTGATTGCCGGGGTGTCGGCGGCGGGTCGCGGCAAGCGGACCTATGCCGGGCAACTGGTCGACAGTGTCGCGGCGGTGTGGAGCAGTTCGTGGCTGGTGGGGGCGATCGGGCTGTTCGTGATTATCCGCATCCGGCCCTGGTATGAGCCGCAGTATGCGATTCCGATTCTCGGGATGATTCTGGGCAATACGCTGACGGCGGTGTCGCTGGGCATCGAGCGCATGACCTCGGAGCTGATTTCGGGGCGCAATACGATCGAGGCGATTCTGGCGCTGGGCGGTACGCGTTGGGAGGCGGCTCAGTCGGCAGCGCGCCAGGCGGTGCGTGCGGGGATGATGCCGACGCTGAACCAGATGACGGTGGTTGGCATCGTCAGCCTGCCGGGGATGATGACCGGTCAGGTGCTGGCCGGGGAAAACCCGGTGGACGCCGTGCGTTATCAGATCATGATCATGTTCCTGATCGCCGCAGGCTCGGCGCTGGGCACGGTGGGCGCGGTCTTGCTGACCTTTCGCCGGCTGTTCTCGGCCGATCACCGTTTCATGATTCACCGGCTAGTGGCGCGATGAGCATCAATTTCGATCTGAATGACCTGCAGGCCTTTCGCGCGGTGGTCGAGAACGGCAGTTTTCGCAAGGCGGCCGACGCGATCCGCATCACTCAGCCGGCGCTAAGCCGGCGTATCGAAAAGCTCGAGTCGGCGCTCAACGTTAAGCTGTTCGAGCGCACCACGCGCAAGGTCAGCCTGACCACCGTGGGCCTGGCGTTTCTGCCGCAGGTGGAGCGCATGCTCGACGATCTGGACATCGCCCTGATGAGCATCAGCGAGGTGGCATCGACGCGCATGGGCAGCGTGACCATCGCCTGCGTGCCCTCGGCGGCGTATTACTTCATGCCGCAGGTGATCAGCGCGTTTCATCAGGCGTACCCAAAGATCAAGGTCAAGGTGCTCGACGCCAGCGCCAACGAGGTCAACAGTGCGGTGGCGTCGGGGGATGCGGATTTCGGCGTGAGTTTCAGCGGCACCCTGGCGGCGGAAGTGGATTTCGAACTGTTGCTGCAGGAGCGCTATGTGGTTGCCTGTCGTCGCGATCACCCGCTGGCGGGGCGCGATCAAGTGAGTTGGGAAGAGATGTACGAGCACGATTACATCAGCCTCGACAAGACGTCGGGCAACCGGCTGGTGCTGGATCAGGCGTTGATGCGCCTGCATCCGCGCAAGCCGAGTATCTGCGAGACCCGGCATGTGACGACCATGATCGGGCTGGTGGAAGCGGGTCTGGGAGTGGCTGCCGTGCCGTCGATCGCGATGCCGCAGGCGCCTCACCCGATCCTGGTGAGCGTGCCGCTGATCGAGCCCGAAGTGCTGCGCAGTGTCGGGCTGATCAAGCGCCGCGGGCGTACCTTGACGCCTGCGGCCATCGAGCTGGAAAAGCTGGTGCGGGAGATGCCGATCCGATCAGCGCGGGACTGAGTCCAGGCCCGTGGACTGAACCACAGTCTGGGCCTTGGGCGACGCCAGGTAGTCGAGCAGCGCCTTGGCCTGTTGCGGGTGCTCGGCGTTGCGCGGAATACCGGCGGCAAAGCGGGTCACCGACTGCACGTTCTCCGGAATCTTGCCGACGAAGGTCACGCCCGGCACCGGCAGCAATTCGGCGACCTGCTGGAAGCCCACTTCGTAGTCGCCATTGGCAACCACCGACGCCACCGGAATGCGCTCGATCATCTTGCCCTTAGGCCCGGCCTGGTCCTGAATGCCGAGCTTCTTGAACAGTTCTTTCTCGATGTACACGCCGCTGGCGCTGTCCGAATAGGCCACGGATTTGGCCTTGAGCAACACGTTCTTGAGCTCGGCGTCGGTGCCGATGGCCGGCTTGGCGGCGCCCTGCTTGACCACCATGCCGATGCGCGAGTCGGCCAGTTCCACGCGGGAGGCCGGGTCGACCTTGCCCTGCTTGATCAACTCGTCCAGCGCGTAGCCGACCATGATCACCACATCGGCGTGCTCGCCCCGATCCAGGCGATTGGGGATGGCTTCGGGCGCCTTGCCCATGGACGGGCCGAGGATGGTCTGCAGCGTGTCGCCGCTGGCGGCCGCGTATTGCGGGCCCAGCTGTTTATAGGCGGCGGTGAAGCCACCGGAGGTCATCACTTTCAGTTCTTCGGCCTGGGCCAGGGTGCTGCTCAGTGCCAGGGCAGTCAGGCTCACGGCAGCCAGTTGTTTGAACATCGCGTGCATGGCGAATCCTTGTTCTTTTATAAGGAGGAAATCAGACCGCGACTTGCGCGCGGGCCGACAGGTTGCGGTACAGCACCAGCGTCGCGCACAGGGCGCAGACGGCGGCGAAGGTCATCCAGTACGCCGGCGCAGCCTTGTCGCCGGTCAGGTGAATCAGCCAGGTCGACACCGCCGGTGTGAAGCCGCCGAACACCGCCGTCGCCAGGCTGTAGGCCAGGGAGAATCCGGCGACGCGCACTTCCACCGGCATGATTTCGGTCAGTGCCGGAATCATCGCGCCGTTGTACAGACCGTACAGGCAGGAGAACCACAGCAGCACTTCGAGCATGTGGCCGAAGCTCGGCGCCTGGGCCAGGAAGGACAGCGCCGGATAGGCGGTGAAAATGGTCAATACGGTCATCGCCACCAGCAGCGGCTTGCGCCCGAAACGGTCACTCAGCGCACCGCCAATCGGCAGCCAGATGAAGTTCGACACGCCCACCAGCAGCGTCACCAGCAAGGCATCGGCGGTGCTCAGGTTGAGCACGGTCTTGCCGAAGGTCGGCGCGTACACGGTGATCAGGTAGAACGCGGTGGTGGTCATCGCCACCATCAGCATCCCGGCCAGCACCACGCCCCAGTTCTGCAGCAAGGTGGCGAACACCTGCTTCATGGTCGGACGATGGGCGCGGGCGGCGAATTCTTCGGTTTCCTGAAGGTTGTGACGGAGCACGAAGATGAACGGCACGATCAGGCAACCGACCGCAAACGGAATCCGCCAGCCCCAGTCGGCGACAGCGGCGGGTGTCATCCACTGATTGAGTGCGTAACCCAGCGCCGCCGCGACCACGATCGCCACTTGCTGGCTGCCCGACTGCCAGCTGGTGTAGAAGCCCTTACGGCCGGGGGTGGCCATTTCTGCCAGGTACACCGAAACGCCGCCCAGCTCTGCTCCGGCGGAGAAGCCTTGCAGCAGCCGCCCGAGCAACACCAGCGCCGGCGCCCACAGGCCGATGCTGGCGTAGCCCGGCACGAGGACGATGAGTAAGGTGCCGCTGGCCATGATCGACAGGGTGACGATCAGGCCTTTGCGCCGGCCCACGTCGTCGATGTACGCGCCCAACACGATTGCGCCCAGCGGACGCATGAGAAAGCCCGCGCCGAACACTGCGAAGGTCATCATGAGCGAGGCGAATTCGCTGGATGCGGGGAAGAACACGGCGGCGATCTGGGTGGCATAGAAGCCGAACAGGAAGAAGTCGAATTGTTCGAGGAAATTGCCCGAGGTGACGCGAAATACAGCGCCGGCTTTGTTTGATGCGGATTGAGGCTGCGAATGGGCTGAGCCAGGCATGGGGAGGTTCTCCAGCGATCTTGTGACGTGCCTTGCGGCGCTTTTTATGGGCTGGAGTTTGCTGGACACACTTTGAAACGATAAGTGCTATGTTTTCATCGATTGATGCGTGGGGGTTATCAATTGGGGTTGTGACGGTTCGTTGAAGATCAAGATCAAGATCAAGATCAAGAGCGCTCTTCCTAACGTCAGATCTGTTTCGACTTCGTCGAGTTACTTGGAAAAGACACCCAAGTAACCAAGGTGTCCTGCTCCTGGTTTGGGTCTGACTTCGTCAGACTTCCTTCACTCCGGTCCCGCTCCGTGGGCCCGGCGCGAATGGGCCATCCATGGCCCACGCGCCTCGCGCGGCATCCTGCCGCTTGGCCCACTGCGCGAGACCTCCATTCAGCCTGCACCCAAGTCGCGATTTGTGTCGTCTGGAAGACTTGCGTACGAAGATCAAAATCAAAAGCGGATGCGCGTTTGTGGGTGTTCGCGATCTGCTTCTGGCCGGAGGCCGTAGGAGCTGCCGGGGTCGCGCTCGACCTTGCCAGCGATCTGGCGCTAGCCGGCAGCAAATCCTGTGCACGCGATCTACCTGACACGGCCAAGGCGTCTGATTTTACTGCCGCTGCGCGCCAGATCGCCGGCAAGCCGGGCTCCCACGCCCTCCGGGCAGAATCAAAAGCAGATCGCACAACACCCAGCCGTTGCCGTTGCCGTTGCCGTTGCCGTTGCCGTTGCCGTTGCTTTTGATCTTCGAGCGCAAATCACCCAGACACCACCAATCGCGACTTGGGTGCAGGCTGAACGCAGGTCTCGCGTAGTGGGTCGAGCCGCATGGATGCGGCGAGAGGCGTGTGGGCCATGGATGGCCCTTTCACGCCGGGCCCACGGAGCGGGACCGGAGTGAAGGAACCTCGACGAAGTCGAGGCCAAACCAGGAGCAAGACCCCTTGGTTACTTGGGGGTCTTTTCCAAGTAACTCGACGAAGTCGAAACAGGTCTGACGTTAGGAAGAACGCTCTTGATCTTGATCTTGACCTTGATCCTGACCTTGATCTTGATCCTGACCTAGCCCACCTAACCCCAGATCACCGCCGTTTCAACCGATCAATAATCACCGCCAGCAACAGAATCGTCCCGCGAATCACATACTGATAGAACGTATCGATATTCTTCAGATTCATCGCATTCTCGATGATCGCCAGAATCAGCACACCGGCGATCACATGGCGAATCATCCCGATCCCGCCACTGAGCGACACCCCGCCCAGCACACACGCCGAAATCACCGTCAGCTCAAAGCCCTGGCCGATCATCGGCTGGCCCGAGGTCATGCGCGAGGCCAGCACCACACCTGCCAGCGCACCGATCAGACCGTGCACCGCGAAGATGATGATCTTGGTCCGGTCGACATGCACGCCCGCCAGCAACGCTGCTTCCTGGTTGCCACCGATCGCCAGCGAATTACGCCCGTAGGTGGTGTAATTCAGCAGCCAGCCAAAGAACACGAAACACACGATGGTGATCAGGATCGGCACCGGCACACCGAACAACTGGCCGTTGCCGAACACGAAGAACCCTTCATCGCCCACGCCCACGGCCTTGCCGTTGGAGAAGATGTAGGCCAGGCCGCGGACGATCTGCATCGTCGCCAGCGTGGTGATCAGCGCGTTGATCCGCAGCTTGGCGATTACGATGCCGTTGATCAGGCCCACCAACAGGCCCATCGCCAGCGCGGCTGAAACGCCGAGAAACACGCTATCGGTGTCGCGAATCACGATCCCGGCGATCACCCCCGAGCAGGCCAGCACCGAGCCGACCGACAGGTCGAAATGCCCGGACGCCAGGCAGAACAGCATGGTGCAGGCGGCGATGCCGACGGTGGAGATCGCCAGCCCCAGGCCACGCATGTTCAGCGGGGACATGAAGTTGTCGATGAGCAAGGCACAGAGCACAAAGATGCCCAGTGCGGCGAGCAGCATGGCCCAATCGTCGAAGAAGCGACGCAGGTTCATGCCTTGGCGGGGAGCCGTCAGGCTGGTTTCGGTAGACATACGCACCTCGTTTTTATTTTTCATGGTCAGCACCCGCTATCAGCCACGCGTGCGCGGCAGTGCCAGTTGCAGCAACTTCTGTTCATTGGCTTGGTCGCGAGACAGCTCGCCGGTAATGGCGCCTTCGCTCATGACCAGAATGCGGTCGGAAATACCCATGACTTCCATCAGATCGCTGGACACCACGATCACCGCGATACCTTCGGCGGCCAGGTTGTGGATGATCTGGTAGATCTCGGATTTGGCGCCGATGTCGATGCCGCGGGTCGGCTCGTCCAGCAGCAGCACTTTCATCGGCATCGACAGCCAGCGGCCCAGAATGGCCTTCTGCTGGTTGCCGCCGGAGAGGAACATGATCTGCTGCTCAGGCGATGGCGTCTTGACGTTCATCGAGCGGATCTGCTGTTTCGCGTTGTCGCGCTCCCAGCGTCCCTGAATCAGGCAGCCCATGTGCACATGCCGGGGCCGCGCGCCGATATTGATGTTCTCGGCCACGCTGGACAACGGCACGATGCCCTCTTTCTTGCGGTCCTCGGGGCACAGCAGGATCCCGGCGGCGATGGCATCGCGGGGCGATCGCAGATTCAGCGGCTTGCCGTCCAGCTGCAGGGTGCCGGCCTGGCTGCGGGTCAGCCCCGAGAGGATGCGGAACAGCTCGGTGCGCCCGGCGCCGACCAGGCCGAAGAAGCCCAGCACTTCGCCCTTCTCAACCGCGAAGCTGACCGGCTCCTGCAGCCCCGGCCCCAACAGGCCGGTCACGCGCAGGCTCGGCCCCTGTTGCTGGCGAGGGCGATAGTTGTAGATGTCCTGAATGTCGCGACCGACCATGCAGGTCACCAGGCGGTCGTGGTCCAGATCGGACATGTCCTCGAAGGTGCGTACGAAACGTCCGTCCTTGAAGACCGTTACCGCATCACAGACCCGGAAGATTTCTTCCATGCGGTGCGATACGTAGAGAATCACCCGGCCCTCATCGCGCAGTTTGACGATGATCGCCATCAGGCGGTCGATCTCACGCGCCGACAGGCTGCTGGTGGGCTCGTCGAAAGCGATGACGTGGGCGTTGCGCGACATGGCCTTGGCGATTTCCACCAGTTGCCGTTGCCCCAGTGACAAGTCGCCCAGGCGTGTGCCGGGGTCGATCTCGTCGGCCAGGCCCTTGAGCAGCTCGCGGGCGCGGCGCGTCATCGCCCGGCGATTGACCAGCCCGAAGCGATTGGGCATGTGCCCCAGCAGCAGGTTTTCCGCCACCGACATTTCCGGCACCAGGTGCAGCTCCTGGTGAATCACCGCCACCCCGGCGGCGATGCTGTCAGCGGTGGATTTGAACGCCAGGTGCTGATCGCCGATCTGCAGGTCGCCGCTGTTGGGCTGGTACGAGCCGCCGAGAATCTTCAGCAGCGTCGACTTGCCCGCGCCGTTCTCGCCCATCAGGGCGTGCACGCTGCCCGGCCGGGCTTCGAAATGGATATCGGACAGCGCCTTCACGCCTGGGAAAGTCTTGCCGATGCCGTTGAAACGCAAACTGCCGCCAGTAGGGGATTGTTGCGCGTGTGCTGCAGGAGCCTGTTGCATGAACCACCTCCTCCTCGCCCCGACCGAACGGTGGAGCGAGGCCTTGCCGATGACGACCGCGGGTTATTTGTACAGACCGATCTTGGTCAGCACGTCCTTGAAGTTCTCACGGGTGATCAGGGTCACGTCATCCATGGCGGTGTATTTGGGCGGCTCCTTGCCAGTAGTAACCCACTCGTACATCTGCAGGGCGGTGTTGTAACCCTCTTTGTCCGGGCTTGGCAGCATCGAGCCGAAGAAGCCGCTTTTCGGTTTTTTCAGCTCGTCGATGGCGTCGGTGCCATTGATGCCGATGCCGATCACGTTGTCAGGGGCAAAGCCTGCGCCTGCGGTCGCACGCACGCCACCCAGCACGGTGTTGTCGTTCATGCCGCCGACGATCAGGTTTTTCGCGCCGCTTGGCAGTTTTGGCAGGGCCGCGTTGGTGGCGTCCATGCTGCCGGGCACGTCGAGGGTCTTCTGCGGGGTGAAGAGAATGTGGTCTTCCGGCAGGCCGGCTTTTTTCAGGGCATCGACCGAACCGTCGGTGCGCTTCTTGCCAGTGTCCAGTTCGTTATAGGTGTTGATGATCGCGTAGGTTTCTTTCCAGTCCCACTTGCGATTCTGCGCCTCGGTCGCCATGGCGGCGCCCTGCTTCTGGCCCACTTCGAACGCGGCCATGCCCAGATACGGCACGTCTTCCATGAACTTGCCCTTGGCGTCGACGAAACGGTCGTCCACGGCCATGACTTTCAGGTCGTTGGCCTTGGCCTTGGCGACGATGGCCGGGCCGAGAGATACGTCAGGCGGGCAGATGACAAAGCCCTTGGCGCCGTTTGCGGCGAGGTTGTCGATGGCGGTGAGGGTTTTCTCGCCGTCAGGTACGGCGATCTTGATCACTTCAAAGCCGTGATCCTTGCCGGCCTTTTCGGCGAACTGCCATTCGGTCTGGAACCACGGCTCTTCAGCCTGCTTGACCAGAAAACCGATCTTGACCTTGTCGGCAGCGAGGGCGCCGCCGCTCATTGAAACGATAGCGGTGGCAACAGCAGCACAGCACAGGGAACGAATCCCGTGGCGACTCAACATAGCTAACTCCTTATTTTTATTGACTAGCTACAGCGTCCAGCAGTGAGTGTCGTGGCGACCGCGCATTGCCGTGGCATGGCGATCGTTTCGACTGAAAACAGTCATATCATATTATCAATGCAGGCTATGTAACCGAGTGTCACGCCTGCTTGTGACATTGCGTTCCACTTGTTTCATCAACCGGCAAAGCGTTGCGAAGCCAGACCGCGAATGCCGGTCTCAACGCTCAATACGCAGCCGTCCAGCTCCAGGGCACCGCTGCCGGGACGCGCACTGGTGACGAACAAGGTGCTCATGTCGGGGCCGCCGAACACGCAACTGGTGGGATGACTGAGCGGCACTTCGACAATGCGATCGATGCTGCCATCCGGCGCGAAGCGAATGATGCAGTGCCCGCCCCAGCGCGCGTTCCACACGTAGCCCTGGGCGTCCATGGCCGAGCCGTCGGGCACGCCGCGCACGTGCTGCGCCGCCCAGATGCCCCGTTCGCCCAGCGAGCCGTCGGCCAGAATCGGGTAGCGATAAATGACGCCGTCCAGGCTGTCGGCGGTCAGCAGTGCACTGTCGTCATCGGCCCAGAGCAAGGTGTTGACGATGCCCTGCCCGCCCAGCAGCGGTGTGGCCTGGCCACTGGCGTCGACCCGGAACAAGCCGCCGGAACGCCGCTCCAGAGGCAGGTCGCCGCCCTTGTCATCGAGGTTGTTCTGCATGCTGCCCAACCACAGCCGCCCCTGGCTGTCGCAACGCGCTTCGTTGGCACGATTGCCTTCCAGCGGATCGGCCATGCAGAAAAGTGTGAGTTGGGGAGAATCGGCGCTGGAATCGAGATTCAGGCGATACACGCCACTGGCCAGCGTGACCAATGCGTCGCCTTGGGTAGTGGGAATGAATGCCGAAACCGGCTCTTTGAATTGCCAGTGCTGCACCTGGCCGTTTTGCAGGCGCAGGGCGCGAAATCCGGCGATGTCCACCCAGTACAGAGTCTGCTGGAGCTCGTCCCAGAACGGCCCTTCGGCCAATTTGAATCGCAGGTCACACACAGCTTGCCACTTCATGCCAATGTCCTGTTTTTATTCTTGTGATGGGCCAGGCCCGATAGGTTGAACAGCAGTTGACGCTCAATCGTTCAGCGAGCGGGAAATCACCTCGCAGGCGTTCTCGATCAGGCTCATGCAGGCCCAGACCCCGCGCGCCGCGTCGCGGGTGGCAATCGCGTCGGCCAGATCCTTGTGCAGCGGCAGCGTGCGCCCCAACTCCCCCGGCACCGCCGAGGACACCTCGAAGGAAATCGCCAGCAGAGCCCCCAGCGCCGGCAGCATCTGCTCGATGAACTGGTTATGGCTGGCCGCCAGCACCGCCTCGTGAAAGCGTTGATCGGCGTGGTTGTAATCGCCCATGTCCGCCACGCTGGCCGCCAGCAGGCCATACGCTGCCTGAATCTCGGCAATCTGCGCAGGCGTCGCTCGCTCACAGGCCCAACGCACCGCCATGGGCTCGATGGCCCGGCGCAGGTCCAGCAAATCCATCACGAAGCTTTTGGGCAAACCCTTGGCCGCCAACCAGCCGACCACCTGCGGATCGAACAGGTTCCAGCTGCGCACCGGCAACACCCGCGTACCGACCTTGGGCCCGACTTCCAGCATGCCCTTGGCCACCAGCGTCTTGATGGCCTCGCGAATTACCGTGCGGCTGACCCCGAACTCCTCGCCCAGCGCCGCTTCGACCTTCAGCGCCTGCCCGGGCGGCACACTGCCCTGAGCAATCCAGGCGCCGAGGCGGTCTACGGTCGAGGCGTGAAAACTGTTGCTCATTGCCCTACCCCTTTTTGCGGCCGTTTCCGCAAATCGAGGCTAATCATCATATGATTGGCTGTCAAACGCCTGTACAAGCCGCAAAAGCTGGTCTAAACCTGATTCGCGACCGGTGTCGAGCTCTACCTTGACTAAATAGTATTACAATTTATTTTTAAATCGAGCATTTTCGATCTATAAATGATTTTTCTCGCCAATTTAGTCATACGAATACTCGAAACAGACGCAAATCCCAAGGCCTCACCCACGTGCAGCTCGGGGCTTGTCGCTTTTGACTGCACCTATAACAAAAAAGGAAGGACGCAATGAGGAAGACGCTTATCCCTGCTATCGGACTGACACTGCTGGCCGCCGCCCTGCAAGCCAACGCCGCCACGGGCCTGACCAGCGAACACGCTGCCTTCGGCAAGATGCCGGACGGCACGACGGTGGAAAAATACACCCTGCGCAACAGCTCGGGGATGCAGGCCACCGTGATCACCTACGGCGGCACGCTGCAGTCGCTGCTGGTGCCGGACAAAAACGGCAAGACCGAAGACGTGGTGCTCGGCTTCGATGATCTGGACGGCTACCTCAAGGGCACGTCCTACTTTGGTGCCACCATTGGCCGCTTCGGCAACCGCCTGGCCGATGGCAAATTCAGCCTGGACGGCAAGTCCTATCAAGTGCCGCAGAACGACAAGACCAACGCCCTGCACGGCGGCACCAAAGGCTTCGACAAGCAGATCTGGAAAGCTGAGCAGGTCAAGGACAAGGGCTGGGTCGGCGTGAAACTGACCTACGTTTCGGCCGATGGCGAGATGGGCTTCCCCGGCACCCTGAAAACCGAAGTGACCTACAGCCTCAACGACAAGAACGAGCTGCGCATCCAGTACCACGCCACCACCGACAAACCAACGGTGCTCAACCTGACCAACCACAGCTACTTCAACCTGGCGGGCGCGGGCAACGGCGATATTCTCGATCAGGTGGCCATCGTCCACGCCAGCCATTACACCCCGGTCAACGAGAAGCTGATTCCTACCGGCGAAATCGCCCCGGTAGCCGGCACGCCGATGGACTTCCTCAAGCCCGTCGCCTTCGGCAAACGCATTCGCGAGGATCATCCGCAACTGAAGTTCGCCGAACCAACCCAGGGCGGCTATGACTTCAACTGGGTGCTGGACACCAAAGGCAAGGTGGCCGCACTGGCCGCCGATGTCAGCGATCCGAAATCCGGGCGCCGCCTGCAATTGTTCACCAGCGAGCCCGGGGTGCAGCTGTACACCGGCAACTTCCTGGACGGCACGGTCAAGGGCAAGGCCGGCAAGATCTACCCGCACTGGGGCGCCTTCACCCTGGAGACCCAGCACTATCCGGATGCGCCGAACCAGAAGGGCTTCCCGTCCACGCGACTGGACCCGGGCAAGGCGTATAGCCAGACCACGGTGTTCAAGTTTCTGAGCAAGTAACACCATCCCCCGCAAAACCTGTAGGAGCGAATTCATTCGCGAATGGGCATACAGTCGACACATCTGCGTCGCCTGATAAACCTTCGCGAATGAAGTGGAGCGCCACCCCGGTCGCTCCTACAGATCCCACCGATGCACATCCATCCATTTGCCTGCATCTGCAACGCTCGACCCACCCTTCTGTACCAACGCTAACCGTTTGGCACTCAAAGAATTAATTCGACTGAATTTTCCTGGCAGTCGCGACTCAGTGAAGTGAGAGCGACTGATAGGGAGGTTTACGAGAGTGGGACAGTACAAGCATTTCAGAATCGATTATCTGCTGCATGGCAAATACAAGAGCTTCTACATCAGCGCCGAAACCATGGACAGTGCCTCCGCTTGGCACTGGGCGTCGGTGGATGCAGGCTTTGGGCAGATCCCCAAATATCGCTCTGACAAGGTGCCGAAAGTCAGCAAACCAAAAGCTGAGCAATTGGGCCTGACGGATGTGGAATGGGCCGAGTCCTGAGCGAGCTCAACTCGCTGCCTCTAAGCATTTCCTGACAATTGGCCCAGTGCATCGTGGCCATTGAGAAAGCTGATCATTAATCGACCATCCTAACCAAGCCCTTGTACCCAAGGGCTTACAGAGAGTTATCCACAGACATATTCACTTTTTCCGTGGACAACTTTTTCCATATTTTCCTTTTGACGATCAAGACGATAGGGGCTACCGCTAGCCTCAGCGGTGCTCTATCGCGCGGAAAAAAAATCTTTGAAACCGTCGACGGATTCCCGCGACACCTGCGTTTAACCCTTCAACTGCACCCACTTTCGCGTGCAGGCATGAAGGAGTTGTCATGAGGGTCCCACGATCTCTGGCCAGATTACGCTACGCCCTGCTCATTCCCGTCGCCCTTGCAGCCCTGGCGAGTGCGCCGGTTGACGCGCGGGAAATCATCATCCGCGAGGCCCCGCCGCCCATGCGCATGGAACCGGTGCCCGGTGCACGCCCAGGTTATGCCTGGGATCAGGGCCACTGGCGCTGGGACGGTCGCGCCTATGTCTGGGCGCCCGGCCACTGGCAGCGCATGCGCCCCAACGCCCATTGGCAGCCAGGCCACTGGGTAGCACGCGGCCCGAACTGGTATTGGGTACAAGGTCGCTGGGTGCGCTGAACCATTGGTGGGGATGTGGTCTGTAGTATCAGTAGATGCTACTGAATATTTCAGCCCTGTCCCCGCCAGCCCCCGATCCATGACGTGGCTGCCCCAGTAACCGGACCGAGACACGCCATATTGAACGAAACTGATCCGGACCTTGAGCTATTGGCCCGCGTCGGCAACAACGAACCGCAGGCCTTCAAGGAGATGGTGTCACGCAAGCTCCCGCGCCTTCTCGCGCTGGCCAGCCGCCTACTGGGCGACGCCGAAGAAGCCCGTGACGTGGCGCAGGAAAGCTTTATCAGGCTATGGAAACACGCAGCCAGCTGGCGCAGCGGCCAGGCCCGCTTCGACACCTGGCTGCACCGGGTGGCGCTGAACCTTTGCTACGACCGCCTGCGCAGCCGCAAGAACACGCTACAGGTCGATGACCATTTTCTGGCCGAAGTGCCGGACAACGCGCCGTCACCTGACGAAGAAATGCAAACTCAGGCGCAACACGCGCAAATGACGGCCGCACTGGCCGCATTGCCGGACCGCCAGCGCGAGGCCATCGTTTTGCAGTATTACCAGGAACTGTCAAACACCGAAGCCGCAGCCTTGATGCAAATCAGCGTCGAGGCGCTGGAAAGCCTGTTGTCCCGCGCCAGGCGCAATTTGCGCACTCATTTAGCCGCATCCGATCTTGCTCCGTCACAGCAGCGCAAGGCCAGCCCAGGGAGAGGAAAACCATGACGCCCGAACGATTCGCCCGGCTTGCAGACACCTACGGCGGCGATCTCAAGCGCTGGCCCATGGCTGAGCGTGAGGATGCCCGCGCAATGCTGGAATCCGGTGACGCAACGGCACGCGAGGCATACCAGCGCGCTGCCTGGCTGGATCGTCAACTGGACAGCCATCGCGCCGCCCTGCCCGATCCACGGCTGATCAGAGACGTGTTGGCGTCGGCGTTTGTCACCGAACGCCTGTCGTTCTGGAGCCGGTATGCAGACTGGCTTTCGCGCCTGGGCTTCGTTGGCGCGGGCCTGGCCGGAATCGCTGCCGGCATGCTGGTGGCTTCCCTTGCCTTGCCGCTGGCCAACACGCCCGACCTGCTGCCCAGTGTGTTCGACCACGCCGATGCGGAGCTGATACTGGGCCTGGACGCCGAGGAGGCCGATCAATGAGCCAGACGCCGGGAGGGCTGAAAAAATGGTTGATCGCTTCAGTGCTGATCAACGTCTTTCTCATCGGTGGCGTGGCGGGCGGCCTGTATCAATGGTCCAGCCGTGCGCACCCGCCAGCACCCCTGGTCCAGCACGGTCTGCGCAAGGCGTTGGCGCAACTGCCTGAAGCGCGCCGTCATCAACTGCGCCGACTGCTGCGCGAAACCCGCAGGGAAAACCAGTCACTGATTGCCGCCAGCCGCCAGGCCCATCTGGATGTCATCACGCGCCTGCAATCGCCGACACTGAACCGGGACGCCCTGGACGCCGATCTGGACCGTGCGCGCACTGCCGACATCAGCCTGCGCACCCGCGTCGACGCCACCCTGGCGGACTTCGCCGCGACCCTGCCGGTCGATGAACGCCAGAAGCTGGCCGATGCAATGACCGGCCAGCGCCAGGGCGCGCCTCGCAAAATGATGAAAGAGTAAAAACCGGCGACGGATTTTTTCGGTTACTGCGTTGAATCCTTGTACGCCCGACCAATCAGGCGCGGGCCAGCTTGATACAAGGATTCCACATGTTGCGATTCAGCAAAGCCGCATTACTCGCCACAGCGGTCGCGATCACGCTGTCCGGTTGCGTCGTCGAACCGGTTCACCCGCGCCGCCCGCCACCGCCAGTGGAAGTCGTCCCGGTCATGCTCGCACCAGGCGCGCAGTGGGTACCGGGGCACTACCGCTGGGCCGGCAACCAGTGGCTGTGGATGCCCGGGCATTGGCGTCGTTACTGATCTTCGCTCTCCTGCAAGCGGGCGAAGTCGCGTCCGGGTGGCGTGCTAGCATCGCGAGTACTCCCCCGGATACCGACTCGATAAGGAAGCCCTGATGCTGGAGCAACACACCTTCGCTGCGTTTCTGTTCGACATGGACGGCACGCTCACCAACTCCACCGTGGCTGCAGAGCGGGTCTGGACCCAGTGGGCACTGAGCAAGGGCGTCAATGTGCAGGAACTGCTGGCGTCCATTCACGGCGTGCGCTGCATCGACACGCTGCGCCGCCTGAATCTCCCGGGTGTCGATCCGCAAGCCGAAGCCCAGCGCCTGACCAAAATGGAAATCGAAGACGTTGAAGGCGTGATCGCCATCGAAGGCGCTGCGCGGTTCATCGCTGCACTCCCCCGCAATCGCTGGGCGGTGGTCACCTCGGCCCCGCGTCAACTGGCCGAGCGCAGGATTCTTGCCGCCGGCCTGCCGCTGCCTGAGGTGATGGTCACCGCCGAGGACGTCGAACAGGGCAAACCCGCGCCGGACTGTTTTCTGTTAGGCGCTAAACGCTTGGGAGTGAAGGCAGAGGATTGCCTGGTGTTCGAGGACGCGCCGGCGGGCATCGCAGCGGCACAGGCCGCTGGCGCCAAAGTGATGGTGGTTACTGCGGCGCATACCCACGCGCTCGAAACAGAGCATCCTGCATTGAACAGTTACGATGCCTACAGCGTTACGGTCGATCAGCAGGGGCGCCTGCAATTGCGCCCCAACTGACCAAGGCGCCACTCAGTCGATCAACTGAGCATCGCGCAAAGCGCCCAGTGCGGCCTGCCAGCGCGGGTGCTGGCGGTACTCGGTGGTCGCCAGGCCTTGGCCGCGCATTCTGCCGATCCGCGCCGGTGCAGTGATCTTCATCCGCTGCGCCGCGCTGAGTGCCAGTTCGGCAGCCGCGCGATCGTTACATACCAAGCCCATGTCACAGCCCGCCGTCAGCGCCGCCTCGATGCGGCTGGCGGCATCACCCACCACATGGGCGCCGGCCATGGACAGGTCGTCGCTGAAGATCACGCCATCAAAACCCAGCTCGCCGCGCAGGATGTCCTGCAACCAGCGACGGGAAAAACCGGCAGGCTGCGAATCGACCTGCGGGTAGATGACGTGCGCCGGCATGACCGCCGCCAGTTGCTTGCTCAATTTGGCGAAAGGCACCAAGTCGTTGGCGCGGATCGTCTCCAGGCTGCGCTCGTCGTTGGGGATCGCCACGTGGGAATCCGCCTCGGCCCAGCCATGCCCCGGAAAGTGCTTGCCGGTCGCCGCCATGCCTGCGTCACCCATGCCGCGAATGAATGCTCCGGCCAGCAGCGCGGCACGCTCAGGATCGCCCTCGAACGAGCGGCTGCCGACCACCGCGCTGCGTTGGTAATCCAGGTCCAGCACCGGCGCGAAGCTCAGGTCCAGCCCGACCGCGAGCACTTCGGTGGCCATCAGCCAGCCGCACTGCTCGGCGAGGAACTCGGCGTTAGGATTGTCGGCAATCGCGCGCATGGCGGGCAGGCGCACGAAGCCCTGGCGCAGGCGCTGGACCCGACCGCCCTCCTGATCCACCGCCAGCAGCAGGTCAGGGCGGATGGCGCGAATCGACGCGCACAACTCCCGGACTTGGCGCGGGCTTTCGATGTTGCGGGCGAAAATGATCAGGCCGCCGACTTCGGGCTGGCGCAGAAACTGACGGTCTTCGGCGGTCAGCCAGGTGCCGGCGACGTCCACCATCAGGGAGCCTTGCAGGCCAGAATTCATATGAAGATCCTTCAACAACCAATGCGTGTGCGGCATGGTGAGGGATCGACGGGTGCGATGCAAATCCACGGCACCCGTTTGCGGGCAAGGTCAGACTTTGGCAGGGGCTGGCGCTGCGCTTTTGCTGCGCGGTTTGAGCTGGGCGCTGATCATCGCCGAATCGGTGACGCCGGTTTCGGCGCGCATGCCGGCGGCGAGGAACGGCACCATCAGGCGCATGACCTGTTCGATGGAGGTATTGACGCCGAAATCGGTCTCGGCGATGGCGCGCAAGGCCTTGATCCCGGACATGCTGAACGCGGCAGCGCCGAGCATGAAGTGCACCCGCCAGAACAGTTCGATCGGCGGAATGCGAGGCGCGGCCTCGTTGACCAGCAGCATGTAGCGGCGGAACACCTTGCCGTACATGTCTTCCAGGTAACGACGCAGGTGCCCCTGGCTCTGACTGAACGCCAGGCCCAGCAGGCGCATGAAGATCGACAGGTCGTTGCCGCTGCGAGGCTGCACCACGAGCGCCTGCTCGACGAGAATTTCCAGCAGTTCTTCAAGGCTGGGCTTGTGCTCAGGCTTGGCCTGACGGCGCTCGAGCTCTTTGTCCAGGCTCAGGCAGAACGGCCCGAGAAACCGTGAGAACACCGCCTGGATGAGGGCCTTTTTTGAACCGAAGTGGTAGTTCACCGCCGCCAGGTTTACCGACGCCTTGCTGGTGATGAGCCGCAATGAGGTTTCGGCAAAACCCTTCTCGGCGAACAGCTGTTCTGCCGCATCGAGAATTCGTTCAACTGTTTCCGACTGAGCCATGGTTTTTCGCCTGACAAACACTTGTTTGAAACATACGTTTCAAGGCATTTCCTGTCAACCCTGCCCGTTCGTTTTCTGTCTGCCCGGTCACGCCATTTAACCATACAAACCGGCACTTGCAGCCAGTGCCTGCACGAACCTGCAGGGTTCTTTCAGAGACCGCCGGGCGCCCGGCCTGAAAAGGAGGATTGCCAAGACGCGATCACTGTATATAATCCCAGTCACTGTATAAAAAGACAGAGCGACATACATGATCAAGCTGACAGCACGCCAATCCGAAATCCTGGACTTCATCAAACGCTGTCTCGAAGACAACGGCTATCCGCCCACCCGCGCGGAAATCGCTCAGGAACTGGGCTTCAAGTCCCCCAACGCGGCCGAAGAGCACCTCAAGGCGCTGGCTCGCAAGGGCGCCATCGAGATGACCCCGGGCGCCTCCCGCGGCATCCGCATTCCCGGCTTCGAAGCTAAGACCGAAGACAGCAGCGGCCTGCCAATCATCGGCCGGGTGGCTGCCGGTGCGCCGATCCTGGCCCAGCAGCACGTCGAGGAATCCCTGGCCATCAATCCGGCGTTCTTTCACCCCAGCGCCGACTACCTGCTGCGGGTCCACGGCATGAGCATGAAGGATGTCGGCATCCTCGATGGCGACCTGCTGGCCGTGCACACCACCCGCGAGGCCCGCAACGGCCAGATCGTCGTGGCGCGCATCGGCGACGAAGTCACCGTCAAGCGCTTCAAGCGTGAAGGCAGCAAGGTCTGGCTGATCGCCGAGAACCCTGAATTCGCCCCCATCGAAGTCAACCTGAAAGAACAGGACCTGATCATCGAAGGGCTGAGCGTCGGCGTGATTCGCCGCTAAGGAGAACGTTCATGCAGTTCCCACAGACACCGCAACAACATGCACAACTGCCCTTGTTCGAAGCGTTCATGGCGCCAGGCGGCGCCCTGCTCGACGCTCCGCTGCTTCAGATGCCGGTACTGGACGACGTGGTCCAGAAGCCCTGGAACAACGAAGCGGAAGTCTTCAGTGAATTGTCATTGCGCGGCGCTGCAGGAAACTGCCTGAACCTGCTGGCGCCCATCCTTCGGGATTTGAGCCAGGACTCCAACGATCGCTGGCTGACACTGATCGCCCCGCCTTCGAGCGTCACCCAGGCCTGGCTGCGTGACGCGGGCCTGAACCGGGAACGCATTATCCTGATGCACCCGCGCGGCAACCAGACCGCACTGGAGCTGACCCGCGAGGCCCTGCGCCTGGGTGTCAGCCATACGGTGGTCAGCTGGATCAGTCCATTGTCCGCCAGCGCACGCCAGCAACTGGTCAGCGCCGCCCGAATCGGGGACGCACAGAGCCTGAACATTCGCCTGGGCTAGAACGGATGGAAATGCAGAAAGGAATGCGGCCAGGCTTCCCTGTGGACGGGAAGCCTTGAAACAGGCATGAATCCCGGGCGGGATCAGTGCAGGACCCGAGGCCCCTCTTCTTCTTTGGTCAGCTCGCCTTCAGCCAGGCGACCTGCCATTTGCACGCCGACGCTGAGCATCGCCTTGGCGACTTCGACGTGTTGGCCTTGCAGAAATGCCTTGGCATCCTCGGAGAAGTTCAAGGTCACCAGCGACCCCTCATCCTCGGCGCGGCGCAGTTCGATGCGGCCGTCAGGCAGTTCGACAATTTCCAGAAAAGAGGTTGGCATCAGGGCAGTTCTCCACGAAAGACGACCATTGTAACAGCCTGATGACGCAGGCCCTAGTCCGTCGATCAATCGGACGTTCGGTTCAGCACTCGCTCAAGCCTTCGCGGAAGCGAATGGCCAGCCCTTTGAGCTGCTGGCGCCAGCTTTCCATTTCCTCACGGGTCAGCTCAGGCTCCGGCTCGTCCTCGGCACCCACCGAAATGATCAACGGCTGGGTCACGTCACCCTTGGGCTTGCTTGGCGCCTTGGGCGGCTGAAACAGCGCGTTGTAGGACGCCAGCAACTGCGCCAGCCAGGTTTCGCGCTGTTGCGCCAATTCCACCAGCTCGGCCATTTCCGGAATGGCGATCGATTCCAGCACCTGCGGCGTCAGCAGCGCCTCGGCACGGGGCGAATTGGCCTGGGGCAAGCGATAGAAACCGGCAATCTCGTGGCACAACCCCAGCAGCGCGCCATACAGGTGGAACACCGCCGATTCGCGCTCGGCCTGCTCCAGGCCCTGGGCATTCATCGCACCACTTGTCTTGGCCTTGGCCATCGCTTCCAGCGCCAGCCCGGCGAAGAAGATTTTCTGATTGGTGCGTGTATAGAGTTCGCGAGCCATGAACGTGGCCTCCACCCAAATAAATAGAAACAGGTCGCCCTGGCAAAAAAATCCCCCGAGACGCAAAGCGCACCGGGGGACTGTGTTTTAACGCAAAGCGGGTGCGCTGGCCAGTCGGCTCAAGCGCACGGGATCAGCGCTTGTCTTCGACCTTCCAGGTGCCGCCATCGTAGAACGCGCGCCAGCCGGTCGGCTTGCCGTCCACTTCGGTCTGCACATATTGCTCCTTGGACTTGCGGCTGTAACGGATCACCGCCGGACGGCCATCAGGGTCCTTCTGCGGCGCTTCGCACAGGAAGTGGTACTTCGGATCGATCTCGGCCTTGTGCGGCACGATCTCCAGCACCAGCGGCGCGCGGGTCTCGCGGTTTTTCGGGAACTGGCTGGCAGCCAGGAACAGCCCCGAAGCGCCGTCACGCAAGATGTAGGTGTCGTCGACCTTCTCGCACTTGAGTTCCGGCATCTTCACCGGGTCCATCTTCGGCGGTGCTGCTTCGCCGTTTTTCAGCAGCTTGCGGGTGTTCTTGCAGTTGGTGCAGCCGAAGAACTTGCCGAAACGGCCAGTCTTGAGCTGCATCTCGCCGCCGCACTTGTCGCATTCGACGCTCGGGCCTTCGTAACCCTTGATGCGGTAGCTGCCTTCTTCGATCTCGTAGCCTGCGCAATCCGGGTTGTTACCGCAGATGTGCAGCTTGCGCTTCTCGTCGAGCAGGTAGGCGTCCATCGCCGTGCTGCAGATCGGGCAGCGATGCTTGCCGCGCAGCACGCGGGATTCGGACTCGCCCTCGTCGTCTTCGGCGATTTCGTCGCCCGGCGTCAGGTTGACGGTGGCCTTGCAGCGCTCTTTCGGCGGCAGGCTGTAGCCCGAGCAGCCGAGGAACACGCCGGTGGACGCAGTACGAATCTGCATCGGACGGCCGCAGGTCTTGCACGGGATGTCGGTCATCACCGGCTCGTTGGCGCGCATGCCGTTGTCGCTGGCTTCGGCCACTTCGAGCTTCTTGCGGAAATCGCCGTAGAACTCGTCGAGCACGTTCTTCCAGTCACGTTCGCCCTGAGCCACGTCGTCGAGGTTTTCTTCCATGCCGGCGGTGAAGCCGTAGTCCATCAGGTTGGAGAAGCTCTCGGACAGGCGCTCGGTGACGATGTCGCCCATCTTCTCCGAGTAGAAGCGGCGGTTGTGCAACGCCACATAGCCGCGGTCCTGGATGGTCGAAATGATCGCCGCGTAAGTCGACGGGCGACCGATCCCGCGTTTTTCCATTTCCTTGACCAGGCTCGCTTCGGAGTAACGCGCCGGCGGCTTGGTGAAGTGCTGGCTCGGGTCGAGCTTGATCAGCTTCATACTGTCGCCCTGGGCCATGTCCGGCAGCACGTCGTCGTCGCCCGGCTTGCTCATCTGCGGCAGCACACGGGTGTAACCGTCGAACTTGAGGATGCGGCCCTTGGCGCGCAGCTCGAACTCGCCAGCCGTCACGCTGACGGTGGTCGACAGGTATTGCGCAGGCGGCATCTGGCAGGCCACGAACTGGCGCCAGATCAGGTCGTACAGGCGCTCGGCGTCACGTTCCATGCCCGACAGCTTGCTCGGGTGGGTGTTGACGTCGGACGGACGAATCGCTTCGTGGGCCTCTTGGGCGCCTTCCTTGCTGCTGTAGACGTTCGGCGCGTCCGGCAGGTACTTCTTGCCGAACTCGTTTTCGATGTAGGTGCGGGCCATGGCCACGGCGTCCGCCGACAGGTTGGTCGAGTCGGTACGCATATAGGTGATGTAACCCGCTTCGTACAGACGCTGGGCCATCATCATGGTTTTCTTCACACCGAAGCCCAGACGGTTGCTCGCCGCCTGCTGCAGGGTGGAGGTGATGAACGGGGCCGACGGCTTGCTGCTGGTCGGCTTGTCTTCACGCTTGGCGATGCTGTAGGCGGAGACCTTGAGCTTCTCCAGCGCGGCCATGGCCTGGGCTTCGTTCAGCGGCTTGAAGGCCTCGCCGTTCTCGCGGGCGACTTCGAAGCGCACCTTGGCGCCCTTGGCAGTGCCCAGGTCGGCGTGGACTTCCCAGTACTCTTCAGGGATGAACGCACGAATCTCGCGCTCGCGCTCCACCACCAGCTTGACCGCCACCGACTGCACACGGCCTGCGGACAGGCCACGGGCGATCTTCTGCCACAGCAGCGGCGAGACCATGTAACCCACGACGCGGTCGAGGAACCGACGCGCCTGCTGGGCATTGACGCGGTCGATGTCCAGTTCGCCCGGCTGGGAGAATGCCTCCTGGATGGCTTTCTTGGTGATCTCGTTGAACACCACGCGCTTGTAGCGATTGTCGTCACCGCCGATGGCTTCGCGCAGGTGCCAGGCAATGGCTTCCCCTTCGCGATCCAAGTCCGTTGCCAGATAGATGGTGTCGGCATCCTTGGCCAGGCGGCGCAGCTCGTCGATCACCTTCTCCTTGCCGGGAAGGATTTCGTACTTGGCTTTCCAGCCGTGCTCTGGATCGACACCCATGCGCGCGACCAGCTGGCGCTTGGCCTTTTCCTTGGGCGACAGCGCAGGCGCTTCAGAGGCGGTCTTGCCCTTCTTCGCGGCAGGCTCTTTGGCGGCGCTCGCCGAACCGCTGGTGGGCAGGTCTCGGATATGGCCGATACTCGACTTCACCACGTACTGGCTGCCCAGATACTTGTTGATGGTCTTGGCCTTAGCCGGGGATTCCACAATGACCAGCGATTTGCCCATGGATCGGAAAATTCCTAATGCAAGAAAAAAAGACGTTGGAGCTCAAGAGGCCCCGCTATATATAGTGGCTACAAGGTGAGGTCAAGCAGAGGCTACTGCAAGGTCTCGCCTCAGGACCTTGAAAAAAGGTCAGGTTCGGCCGTGACCAAAGCAAAGCGCGGCACTTGCTCGCCGTCAACCTCGACCGACTCCAGAAACATGCTCAAAGGGCGTACCCACAAGCCGTATTCGCCATACAGGGCCTGATAGAACACGACTTCCTCTTCTGTCTCCGAATGCTTCGCGACACCGAAAACACGGTACTCGGGGCCTTTGTAGTGACGGTAGAGACCTGGCTGTAGCTGCATGTCGCGGACCTCAGGGTTTGACCCGAAAAAAACTTTCAAAAAACGTTTCGCAAGAAATGCAAAAGCCGGGGCACCCGGCCCCGGCTCGCAACCTCGCAGCGCTTAGATGCGCTCGAAAACGGTCGAGATACCCTGACCCAGGCCAATACACATGGTGGCCACACCCAGGGTGCCGCCCTTCTGCTTCATGACGTTGAGCAAGGTGCCGGAAATCCGCGCGCCCGAGCAACCGAAAGGGTGACCCAGGGCGATGGCGCCGCCATGCAGGTTAACCTTCTCGTCCATCTTGTCGAGCACTTTCAGATCCTTCAGTACAGGCAAGGCCTGTGCGGCGAAGGCTTCGTTGAGCTCGAAGTAGTCGATGTCGGCGATGCTCAGACCCGCGCGCTTGAGCGCTTTCTGGGTCGCCGGAACCGGGCCGTAACCCATGATCGCCGGGTCAACACCGGCCACTGCCATGGAGCGAATCACTGCCATCGGCGTGATGCCCAGGTCCATCGCACGCTGGCCCGACATGACGATCATGCACGAAGCGCCGTCAGTGATCTGCGACGACGTACCCGCGGTCACGGTACCACCTTTGGGGTTGAACGCAGGCTTGAGGGCGGCCAGGCTCTCCAGGGTGGTCTCGGGACGAATGGTCTCGTCGAAGTCGTACATCTTCAGGAAGCCGTTCTCGTCATACCCGTGCATCGGGATGATCTCGTCCTTGAACTTGCCTTCCACGGTCGCCTGATGCGCCAGACGATGGGAACGCACGCCAAAGGCGTCCTGCGCCTCACGGGTGATGCCGTGCATCTTGCCGAGCATTTCGGCGGTCAGGCCCATCATGCCCGAGGCCTTGGCCGCGTACAGCGACATGTGCGGGTTCGGGTCGACACCGTGCATCATGCCCACATGGCCCATGTGCTCGACGCCGCCGATGACGAACACGTCGCCGTTGTTGCTCATGATCGCCTGGGCGGCGGTGTGCAACGCGCTCATCGACGAGCCGCACAGGCGGCTGACGGTCTGCGCCGCCGAAGTGTGGGGGATCTGGGTCATTAGCGACGCCATGCGCGCGATGTTCCAGCCCTGCTCCAGGGTCTGGTTGACGCAGCCCCAGATCACGTCCTCGACTTCCGCCGGGTTGACCTTGTCGTTGCGCTCCAGCAGTTTGCTGATCAGGTGCGCCGACATGTCTTCGGCGCGGGTATTGCGGTGCATGCCACCCTTGGAGCGGCCCATCGGGGTGCGACCGAAGTCGACAATCACCACGTCTCTAGGATTCAAGCTCATATTCTCACCTGTTCGTTGGGCACTTAGCCGAAGAAGCGCTGGCCGGTCTTGGCCATTTCACGCAGCTTCGCCGTGGGGTGGTACAAAGCGCCCAGATCAGCGTACTGGTCAGCCAGGGCAACGAATTGGGCCACACCGATCGAGTCGATGTAACGCAGCGCACCGCCACGGAACGGAGGGAAACCGATGCCGTAGATCAGGCCCATGTCGGCCTCGGCTGCGGTGTCGACGATGCCGTCTTCCAGGCAGCGTACGGTTTCCAGGCACAGCGGGATCATCATCCAGTTGATGATGTCCTCGTCGCTGACTTCGCGCTGTTCGTAGACGATCGGCTTGAGCACTTCGAGCACCGAAGCGTCGACCACTTTCTTCGGCTTGCCGTTCTTGTCGGTCTCATAGGCGTAGAAGCCCTTGCCGTTCTTCTGGCCCAGACGATTGGCCTCATACAGCGCATCGACGGCAGAACGACGGTCGTCCTTCATGCGGTCAGGGAAGCCTTCGGCCATGACGTCGCGGCCGTGGTGGCCGGTGTCGATGCCGACCACGTCCATCAGATAGGCCGGGCCCATCGGCCAGCCGAACTTCTCCATCACCTTGTCGATGCGTACGAAGTCGACGCCGGCGCTGACCAGCTTGGCGAAGCCGCCGAAGTACGGGAACAGGATGCGGTTGACCAAAAAGCCCGGGCAGTCGTTGACCACGATCGGGTTCTTGCCCATTTTCTTGGCGTAGGCCACGGTGGTCGCCACCGCGACTTCGCTGGACTTCTCGCCACGGATCACTTCCACCAGCGGCATCATGTGCACCGGGTTGAAGAAGTGCATGCCGACGAAGTTTTCCGGACGCTTGAGCGCCTTGGCCAGCAGGCTGATGGAAATGGTCGAGGTGTTGGACGCCAGGATCGCGTCCTCGCTCACCTGCCCTTCCACTTCAGCCAGTACCGCTTGCTTGACCTTCGGGTTCTCGACAACGGCTTCGACGACGAGGTCGACATGGCCGAAATCGCCGTAGGACAGGGTCGGACGAATCGCATTCAGCGCTTCGGCCATCTTCGCAGGCGTCAGGCGGCCCTTCTCCACGCGCTTGCCCAGCAGCTTGGACGCTTCGCCCAGGCCCAGCTGGATGGCTTCTTCGCGGATGTCCTTCATCAGGATCGGCGTGCCTTTTACCGCCGACTGATAGGCGATGCCGCCGCCCATGATACCGGCGCCCAGTACGGCAGCCTGGTTCACGTCCTTGGCGACTTCGTCGTAGATCTTGGCTTTCTTTTTCAGTTCCTGATCGTTCAGGAACAGGCCGATCAGGCTCTCGGCAGCCGAGGTCTTGGCCATCTTCACGAAACCGGCGGCTTCAACTTCCAGCGCCTTGTCACGACCGAAGTTGGCGGCTTTCTGGATGGTCTTGATCGCTTCGACCGGCGCCGGGTAGTTCGGGCCTGCCTGGCCGGCCACGAAGCCCTTGGCGGTTTCGAAGGCCATCATCTGCTCGATGGCGTTGAGCTTCAGCTTGTCCAGCTTCGGCTGACGCTTGGCCTTGAAGTCGAACTCGCCGGAAATGGCGCGCTTGATCAGGTCCAGCGCGGCGTCACGCAGTTTTTCCGGGGCGACGATGGCGTCGACCGCGCCCACTTTCAGGGCGTCTTCGGCACGGTTGTCCTTGCCGGAGGCGATCCACTCGACGGCGTTATCGACGCCGATCAGGCGTGGCAGGCGCACGGTGCCGCCAAAGCCCGGGTAGATGCCCAGCTTGACTTCCGGCAGGCCGATCTTGGCGCTGGTGGACATGACGCGGAAATCCGCTGCCAGGCACATTTCCAGGCCGCCACCCAGGGCGATGCCGTTGATGGCCGCCAGGGTCGGTACGTTCAGGTCTTCGAAGTCGCTGAAGATCTTGTTCGCTTCAAGGTTGCCGGCAACCAGTTCGGCCTCGGGCAGCTTGAAGTTGTCGACGAATTCGGTGATGTCGGCGCCGACGATGAACACGTCCTTGCCGCTGGTGACGATGACGCCCTTGATCGAGGCGTCGGCCTTGATGGCTTCCACGGCCTGACGCAGGTCGTTGAGCGTGAGGCGGTTGAACTTGTTGACGGACTCGCCCTTGAGGTCGAAATTCAATTCGACGATGCCACTTTCAAGAGCCTTAACCGTGATGGCTTTACCTTCGTAAATCATCAACTGATCTCCACGATATGGAAGCTGAACAATACGCGTCAGACGCTGAAATCCGGCAAAAAACACGACGTTTGCGTCGATGCAACCACCAAAAGCCAGGTACCCCGTCGACACGATTCGGGCGTCTGTAAGAGCGTTCCTACGGCAAACGCTCAATTCATACGGCCGTTTGATTTGGGTGCGCCTACCTTCTGCCATATTCCAGCAATTGTCAATTCGCCAGACAGCGGGCATAACCGGCAAATCACAGGTAAAAGACACATTTGATGAATGAGCATTCAGAAAAATGATTGCGTTCAATGCGCGGTGCAGCGGCTAAACGCTGGAAGCGACGACCGGCACGCATTTCTGGAAAAAACTGCAGGCGCGCAGCAGACAAATGCACCAATAAGGTCTACATTCTGCGCACCGCGCCTCAAGACGGGTCATTTTTCGTCAGGATCGCAAGTCGGTCTTGACCGAACACGCGGCATTGCACCGCTTCGATACCGCCCCTTGAGCACAAAAGCATTATCGGCCTGCCTGGCCAAACCCCAGCCCGATGTTGTTATCGGGCTTTTTAATGCCTGCGATTTGCCCCTCACCGCGTTCAGGCCAGGGTCTTGAGCACCGCAGCAATGCGCTGCAACACTTCTGTATCACCCTTCTCGGCCCAGTAAACAGCGATCAACTGCTTGCCTGCCTCGACCTTGTAGACATCACTGGGCAAGGTGCGCAAGTGGTCCAGCAATTGCGTGTCTGCACAGGGTTCGCGCCACTGATTGACCCACTCACCCGGCGCCATTTGCCAGTAGGCCCAGCTGTCAGGCTCGCGGCTTCGACGGGGACGATGGTATTGCGCACAGGGGCTTGGCGGCTCTGCGGGCAGCCAGTGCGGCCACTCCTGAGGGATCAACTGCATCGCCAGGCCCATGCGCCGCGCCTCCATGCGCATGGCCATGCGGCCGCTCTGGGAACGCGACGGGCGCAGCCACACCAGCGGACTTAAAACGACAGCAACGATTGACAGCACTATCCACAGCGTCATATGTCTATGCCCCTGTCGCGGGGAGCGACTTGAAAAAACGGCGTGCCATGAGGCGCGTGAAAAGAGCCATAATTAAAACCATCGCAGACCTCAGAAGGAACATCCCATGTCCTATGAACATATTCTGGTAGCCGTGGACCTCACTGAAGAGTGCGATCCTGTGATCAAGAAGGCCATCAAGCTGGCCGTGGCCAGCGGCGCCAAGCTGTCGCTGGTGCACATCGTCGAACCCATGGCCATGGCCTTTGGCGGCGATGTGCCGATGGACCTGTCGCAACTGCAACAGCAGCAGTTCGACCAGGCCAAGGAAAAACTCGAAGCCCTGAAACTCAAATACCCCGACGTGCACACCGGCGACAGCCACCTCACCTACGGCCAGCCGCGTCAGGAAATCCATCAATTGGCCAAGCAGCACCATGTCGACCTGATCGTGGTCGGCAGCCATGGCCGCCACGGCCTGTCGCTGCTGCTGGGCTCCACCGCCAATGACGTCCTGCATGGCGCGCCTTGCGACGTATTGGCCGTGCGCCTGGTCAAGCGCGCGGAATAATCCTCGCCCCGACGTTAAAAAGCCCGAACCCTGCAAAGGGCTCGGGCTTTTTTCATGTCGGCACTTCAGCCAGTCACTCGTCCAGCTCGGCCCAACGCTCGACCAGTGCGTCCAGCTCGGCATTCAGTGCTTCCAGAGACGCCAGTACCTTGGCGGTTTCCCCCGCCGGGCGCTGGTAGAAACCGGCCTCGGCGATCTCGGCCTCGACCGCAGCGATCTGCTGCTCCTTGGCGTCGATTACGCCCGGCAACGCTTCCAGCTCGCGCTGCAGCTTGTAGCTGAGTTTTTTCTTCGCCACCGGCGCTTCGGCTGCAACCGGCGCGGGCGCAGGCGCTACCGGCTCGACCACCGCCGAGTTGAGCTCGGCCTTGCCGGACTTGCCTTCAGTCACGCCCAGCAGGCGCGGCGAGCCGCCCTGACGGATCCAGTCCTGATAGCCGCCGACGAACTCGCGGACCTTGCCCTCGCCTTCGAACACCAGGGTACTGGTGACCACATTGTCGAGGAAGGCCCGGTCGTGGCTGACCATCAGCACGGTGCCCTTGAAGTTGGACAGCACTTCTTCCAGCAGCTCGAGGGTCTCGACGTCCAGGTCGTTGGTCGGTTCGTCGAGCACCAGCAGGTTGGCCGGCTTGCTGAACAGCTTGGCCAGCAGCAGGCGCGCGCGCTCGCCACCGGACAGCGCCTTGACTGGCGTGCGGGCACGTTGCGGGCTGAACAGGAAGTCGCCCAGGTAGCTCAGCACGTGACGGTTCTGGCCGTCGATCTCGATGAAATCGCGCCCTTCGGAAATGTTGTCGATGACGGTCTTTTCCAGATCCAGCTGATGACGCAGCTGGTCAAAGTACGCCACTTCCAGGTTCGTCCCGACTTCGACCTTGCCCGCAGTCGGCGTGAGGTTGTCGAGCATCAGCTTGAGCAATGTGGTCTTGCCGGTACCGTTGGCGCCCAACAGACCGATGCGGTCTTCGCGCTGCAGGACCATGGAAAAGTCCTTGATCAGCGTAGGGCCGCCCGGATGTGCGAAGCTGACGTTTTCCAGCACCATCACCTGCTTGCCGGATTTCTCGGCGGTGTCCAGTTGGATATTGGCCTTGCCGGTGCGCTCACGACGCTGGCTGCGCTCCACCCGCAGGGCCTTGAGCGCCCGCACGCGGCCTTCGTTACGGGTACGACGGGCCTTGATGCCCTGACGAATCCACACTTCCTCCTGGGCCAGGCGCTTGTCGAACAGCGCGTTGGCGGTTTCTTCGGCGGCCAGCGCCGCTTCCTTGTGTACCAGGAAGCTGGCGTAGTCGCCGTTCCAGTCGATCAGACCGCCACGGTCCAGTTCGAGGATGCGCGTGGCCAGGTTCTGCAGGAAGGAGCGGTCGTGGGTGATGAACAGCACCGCGCCCTGGAATTCCTTCAAGGCTTCTTCAAGCCAGGCAATGGCACCGATGTCCAGGTGGTTGGTCGGCTCGTCGAGCAGCAGAAGATCCGGCTCGGCCACCAGCGCCTGGGCCAGCAGCACGCGACGACGCCAGCCACCGGACAGCTCGGCCAGGGTCTTGTCCGCCGGCAGTTGCAGGCGGCTCAGGGTGCTGTCGACCAATTGCTGCAGACGCCAGCCGTCACGGGCTTCGAGGTCCGATTGCACGTGCATCAGCTTGTCGAGGTCTTCGGCGGTGACGATGTTCTGGCTCAGGTGGTGGTATTCAGCCAGCAGCGCGCCGACACCGTCCAGGCCTTCGGCCACGACATCGAACACGGTGCGGCCATCGGCCACGGGCAATTCCTGGGGCAGTTCACCGATCTTCAGCCCCGGCGCGCGCCAGACGCTGCCGTCGTCGGGCAGTTGCACGCCCTTGACCAGCTTGAGCATGCTGGATTTGCCGGTGCCGTTGCGACCGATGATGCAGACCCGCTCACCACGGGCGATCTGCCAGGACACCTTGTCCAACAACGGCATGGCGCCGAACGCAAGGGACACATCGCTTAATTTGAGCAGGGTCATGAGCTTCTCCAAAAACCGGGCGCGCATTCTACCTGAGATGGGGTTGGGTGGGGTTTTAAATAGTTATGTTGTTGCTATGTGCATGGCATTGGATCGTTACCCTGATGCCCTTCGGGCCTTTTCGCGAGCAAGCTCGCTCCCACATTTTTTGCAACGTGCCATGGCCTGATGGACCGAGTTGTTGGCCTTGGTGGCCGGCAAGAGATCCCTGGTCCGTCACAGAGGCTGCGCACTCGGTCCATCAGAATGCGGCACGTTGCAAAAAATGTGGGAGCGAGCTTGCTCGCGAATAGGCCCGCAGGGCACCAAAGTAAGAATCCTAAGCCAACCACCTCTACCGTTTGTTTCGATGTATGACCATCAACACACCAACCCTTCAACCCACGCTGGCAAAAGGCTAAGCTAGCGGCACTTTTCACGATTCATCTGCACGGAAGTCTCATGCGCAGTCGTTTGTTCAGCCTTTTGTCCTGCCTGCTTCTGTCGGCCACCGCGGCCCAGTCTGTCCACGCGGTGGATCTTGCGACCCAACGCCAATACTACGATCAAGCCAAGCGTGCGCTGGCCAAGGGCGATGCCGGTCCGTACCGCATGTACGGCGCAGCCCTGGCCGATTATCCGCTGGAGCCGTATCTGGCCTACGACGAACTCACGGCGCGCCTGAACACCGCGAGCAACGAGGAAGTCGAGCGCTTCCTGGCCGAACACGGTGACCTGCCCCAGGCCAACTTCATGAAGCTGCGCTGGCTGCGCCTGCTGGCGTCCCGCGGCGACTGGCAACCGTTCGTCAAGTACTACGACCCCAAGCTCAATTTCGTCGAGCTCGACTGCCTCAACGGCTCCTACCAGCTCAGCCACAATATGCGCTCGGAAGGTTACGCCAACGCCGAGCGCATCTGGATGACCGGCAAGCCCCTGCCGCCCGCCTGCGACGCCTTTTTCACCCAGTGGGCGGTGGAAGGCCAGCTGACCGAGCAGAAGCGCTGGCAACGCGCCAAGCTCGCGGCCCAGGCACGCAACTACGCGCTGGCCAACCAACTGGTCAACAGCATGACCACCCTCGCCCCTCAGGGCCGGCTGCTGATCGCGGTTGCGCAAAAGCCGGAAATGGTCAACAACCAGGGCCAGTTCATGCCGGCCGACGAGGCGATGTCCGACGTGGTCGGCCTGGGCCTGCGGCGCCTGGCCAAGCAGGATCCGCAACGGGCGATGGAGCTGCTCGACAGCTACTCGCCGGTGCTGCGCTTCTCCCATGAGGAACAGGTGCAGATCGCCAAGGAAATCGGCCTGACCCTGGCGCGCAGCTACGATGGCCGCGCCCTGGAGGTGATGACCAAATACGACCCGGACCTGCGCGACAATACCGTGACCGAATGGCGCCTGCGCCTGTTGCTGCGCCTGGGCCGCTGGAACGACGCCTATGAGCTGACCCGCCGCCTGCCGCAGGATCTGGCCACCACCAACCGCTGGCGCTACTGGCAGGCTCGCTCGCTGGAACTGGCGCAGCCCAACAACCCGCAATTGCCGGCGCTATATAAGGCGGTGTCGAAGGAGCGCGATTTCTACGGCTTCCTCGCCGCCGATCGCACCCAGACCCCCTACATGCTCAACAACAAGCCGTTGATGCTCAGCCAGGCCACCATCAACAAGGTGCGCAACACGCCGGGTGTGCGCCGGGCGCTGGAGTTCTACGAGCGTGGCGAAGTGGTCAACGGCCGCCGCGAGTGGTACCACGTGACCCGTCGCTTCAGCCGCGACGAAATGGTCGCCCAGGCCAAGCTGGCCTACGATATGCGCTGGTACTTCCCGGCCATTCGCACCATCAGCCAGGCGCAGTACTGGGACGACCTGGACATCCGCTTCCCCATGGCCCACCGCGACACACTGGTGCGCGAAGCACAGATCCGCGGCCTGCATTCGAGCTGGGTGTTCGCGATCACCCGCCAGGAGAGCGCGTTCATGGACGACGCCCGTTCAGGCGTCGGCGCCACTGGCCTGATGCAACTGATGCCGGCCACCGCCAAGGAAACCGCGCGCAAGTTCAGCATCCCGCTGGCCTCGCCCGCGCAAGTCCTGGACCCGGACAAGAACATCCAGCTGGGCGCGGCCTACCTGAGCCAGGTTCACGCGCAGTTCAACGGCAACCGCGTGCTCGCCTCCGCCGCCTACAACGCCGGACCCGGCCGCGTGCGGCAGTGGCTCAAGGGCGCGAACCATCTGGCGTTCGATGTCTGGGTGGAGAGCATTCCGTTCGACGAAACCCGGCAGTACGTGCAGAACGTGTTGTCGTACGCGGTGATCTACGGCCAGAAACTCAACGTGCCGCAGCCGCTGGTGGACTGGCATGAGCGTTTTTTTGATGATTTGTGAGTGACGCCGCTCCATCCTGTGGGAGCTGGCTTGCTGGCGAATGCGGTGGGTCATCCGACGGATGAAGTGAATGACTCTGCGCATTCGCCAGCAAGCCGGCTCCCACGGCCTTCGGCCAGAAACCCATTAAGTCACCTTACTCCAGCACCTCGACCGGCATCCCGACCTCCAGAATGCCGGGCCCGTCGTTGACCATGTTCTGGCCGAACCAGACCTCCCCTTCCTTTTCCCGATAGGTCTTGAGCGTGCTCAACGGCTCACGGTCGTCGCTGCGCACGCCGGTGGCCGGGTCGATGGTAGTGAGGATGCAGCGCGAGCAGCCCTTGAGCAGGCGGAACTCCATGTCGCCGATACGAATACGCTTCCAGCCGTCCTCGGCGAAGGCTTCGGCGCCCTCCACCACCAGATTCGGGCGGAAACGCAGCATTTCCTGAGGGCGGCCGATCTTGCCTGAAAGATCGTCCAGCGACGCCTGACCGATCAGCAGCAGCGGGAAACCGTCGGCAAAACCCACCTTGTCGTCCACCGTGCCGTAGCCCGAAGGCAACCAGCGCGCACGTTCCTTGGGAATGTGCACCATGCGCGTCGGCTTGCCGATGAATTCGCTGACCCATTGCGCGGCCTCATCGCCCGCATCCGGCACCCGCAAGGTGTCGCGCCAGACGGTAACACCGCGCAGGTTGGCTTCTTCGTTCGCAGGCAAGGCAACGTCGAGCGGCGCGATGCCAGGCGCTGACAGTGTGACGCCGCCCTTCTCGTTCCACAGTACCGAGAGTTGCGACATATGCGGCAAGGCGCGTTGGGTCAAGAACCTGCCACTGGGCTCGTCGACCAGCATCCAGCGTCGATCTCCGCTCAACCCCAGTTCGTCGAAACGGGCCTCCCGCAGCGGCTCGGCCTTGCAGGATTTGAGGGGGTACCGGTACAGCGCGCTGAGGTGCATGGACGCTTCCTTGAGATGGCGTAAGTGGCTGGTCATTTTATACGAGGTGGTGGTTTGACGAGCGGTACAGATCCGGTGTTTTTGGTGACGCTGCTGTTTTTGGTTCTGGACTGCTCAAGATCAAGAGCGCTCTTCCTAACGTCAGATCTGTTTCGACTTCGTCGAGTTACTTGAAAGGACCAAGTAACCAAGTCCTTCTGCTCCTGGTTTGGCCCGACTTCGTCGGGTCCCTTCATTCCGGTCCCGCTCCGTGGGCCCGGCGCGATTGGTGTCGTCTGAGCTATCGCGCACAAAAATCATAAGCAAACCTCGACCGTAGCAGCACGGCTTGCCGGCGGTCTGGCGCGCAGCGGCAGTAAAATCAGGCGACTTGGCCTTATCAGGTACACCGCGTGCGCAGGATTTGCTGCCGCTTCGCGCCAGACCGCCGGCAAGCCGGACTGCTACGGGACAGCGTTAGCCGGACGCTTTTGATTTTGATCTTTGTGCGCAACTGTCCAGACGCCACAAGACGCGACTTGGGTGCAGGCTGAATGGAAGTCTCGTGGAGTGGGCCAAGCGGCAGGATGCCGCGCGAGGCGCGGGGCCATGGATGGCCCATTCGCGCCGGGCCCACGGAACGAGACTGGAATGAAGGAAGTCCGACGCAGTCGGACCCAAACCAGGAGCAGGACACCTTGGTTACTTGGGTGTCTTTTCCAAGTAACTCGACGAAGTCGAAACAGGTCTGACGTTAGGAAGAACGCTCTTGATCTTGATCTTGATCAGGCATCCAGCATCAACCGCTCCCTGACCACATCCACCAGCTTGTCCGGCTGGAACTTGGACAGGAAATTATCGCACCCCACCTTCTTGACCATCGACTCGTTGAAACTCCCCGACAGCGACGTATGCAACACCACATACAGCCCCCGCAGCCGCGGATCATGACGAATCTCGGTGGTCAGGCGATAGCCGTCCATCTCCGGCATCTCCGCGTCGGTGAACACCATCAACAGCTTGTCCGTCACCACCTCACCGGCGTCCGCCCAGGCCTTGAGCATGTTCAGCGCCTTGAGCCCGTCGCTGGCCACGTGCATCTTCACGCCCAACTGCCCCAACGTATCGCGCAATTGCGCCAGCGCCACGTTGGAGTCATCCACCAACAGCACCTCGCGACCGCGAGCGCGCGCCAGCACCGGATCTTCCAGCTTGTCGCGGGAAACCTTGGCGCTGTAGGGCACGATCTCGGCCAGCACCTTCTCGACGTCGATGATCTCTACCAGTTGATCGTCGACCTTGCTGATCGCCGTCAGGTAATGCTGGCGCCCGGCACTGCCCGGCGGCGGCAGGATCGCCTCCCAGTTCATGTTGACGATGCGGTCCACGCCGCCCACCAGAAACGCCTGCACCGAACGGTTGTATTCCGTCACGATGATGGTGCTCGACGGCCCCGGCACCAGCGGACGCATGCCGATCGCCTGGGAGAGGTCGATCACCGGCAGGGTCTGGCCGCGCAGGTTGACCACGCCGCAGACAAACGGGTGGCGCTGCGGCATCAGGGTCAGCTTGGGCAGCTGCAGGACTTCCTGCACCTTGAACACGTTGATCGCGAACAATTGTCGACCTGCCAGGCGGAACATGAGAATTTCCAGGCGGTTCTCACCCACCAGCTGTGTACGTTGGTCTACTGTGTCGAGAATGCCAGCCATCTAATGCTCCTGGAGCAAGGTTCAAGTAAGTCCGCATAGCCAATATCGGCCGCTGGAGCGCAGACCTTAATCGCAATATCTGCCGCGTGCAGGGAGTTTGATATCACATTAACATCATGTTTTACTGACGAATATCCCGCGCGTCGAAATCATGCGCTATAGTGGCTCTTCGCCGCATCACTTCTGCACCTCAGCGCATCCCCTAGGGGAATTCCCCAACGACAATCAGGGCAAACCTGATATTCGCGGTATCTAATAGCCATTATTGTGACGGCATTCTCATTGAATGAATGGAGTCAGGTACGTGGTCGCGCTCGTGGAATCCCTCGATCCCCCCGTAAGAACAGTGATTACGGACTGCAAAGTCCGAGCTGCGACACGAGGTATTGCGCATGATCGCGTCTCGTTGGCGATGAAAACGCAATATTCGGAAATGCCCTACAGACTTTTAATTGCCTTCAACATTAACTTTGGGCCACTCGCCCCCGGCGCCCCTGGATCGCCAGCCATGAAGAGTGGAGATTTCACATGCTGAACGGCAATGAATGGCATCAACTGCACGGTGATTTCCTCAGCGACAGCCAGCATCTGCTGCACCGCGCAGACGAATGCCTGAGTCATCTGGAACTGATCAACGATGACAAGGACGCCATCGAAGCCCTGCTCGCCGCCCTGCAACGCATTGCCGGCCTGGCCGATGCCGCCAGCGTGGGCCCGGTGGCCGGATTCTCCCGTCAGTTGCGCTACCTGCTGTATTTCGCGGGCGCGACCGGGCGCCTGCAGCCCAAGGCACTGGTGCTGCTGCGTCAGTGCCTTTCGCTGTTGTCCTGGCAGGTCGAGCTGATCGATCCGGTCACGGGCCTTTTGCCGCTGGACGATCACGAACAGCACGAGTTGCTGGAACAGTTCGGTTGCTGCTGCGGCATCGGTACTGTCGAGAGTAGCCAGGCGATTCCCGTCGAATGGCCCGCCACCTTGAAGCGTGCTCTGGGTGAGGCTGCACCCGGCGAGCAATGGGATCGCTCCGGCGCCCTCTGATTTCCCCTCTTTTCAACACGCTGTCGTCATGCCGCGCGCCAGGGCGACATGCCTGAAAACGACAAATGCTTTTCATCATGACTCGATCATGACCAAACGCGACATGCGACCGGCGTGCGTGTTGCATCCAGAACCGGCAAGCGGCAGGCTGAAGTTCTGGTGCCGGCAGCGCTCCTACTGTCCTGCCTCGCCGAATCCAATAATTAGCACCATCGTCCCAGAAGTAAATCCTGACTAATCGGACAAACACTATCGATAGTCTTATTTACGTTTCAGGCGTATTAACGCGAGCATTTCAGGTAAGATCGGCGCCCGCGAACGAGCGCAGAAATCATTCATGCGCACTATCGTTGTTGAACGTCGATCCCAGGTTTTTGTACACATGTAACAGGTGGGTAGCCGCGCTCTGTCGCCTGCTAAAGTGGCCTGGCATTTAATGCTCAGGTATCCGCAACAATAATCCGATGGCTTCATCCGCTATGCATGGCAGCAACAACAATTCCAGGTTACGGGCCATCTGCTCGAACAAGGCACTTCGCTGGGCAGCATTTTCATGCCTGGTCGCAAGCGCATGTAATGTCGGCGTTTATCTGTTCGACGGCCTTGCGCTCGGGCTGTTGCTACTTAACCTGCTGGCTTTTCTGAGTATCTGGTACAGCATCAGCCGGCCCAGCCACACCATCGAATTCCAGCCTCAGGAACTGGCGCAACACATGCTCCAGGTGCAGGAAACCGAACGCCATCGCCTGAGCCGCGAATTGCACGATGACATCGGCCAGATGCTGACCGCAGCAAAGATGCAGAGCGACTGGCTGTTGCGCAAATCCCCGCAGGACCTGCATGCGCACTGCACGATGCTCAACAACATTCTCGATGAAACCCTGGCCAAGGTTCGCGATGTGTCGGCCATTCTCAATCCGCGTCAGCTGACCAGCCTGGGCCTTGAGGCCAGCCTGCGCGAGCATCTGCTGCGCACGCTGGCCGACACCTCGATTCTCTGGAGCCTGGAGTGTCATCAGCGCCTGGCAGGGATTCCCGAGGAAATGGCCGTTGCCGCCTTTCGCATCACCCAGGAAGCCGTCACCAACATCCTTCGCCACGCCAAGGCGCAAAACCTGGTGGTGCGCATCGCCCGCCGCCCCGAGGGGCTGGCACTGAGCATCTGCGACGACGGCTCGGGCTTCTCCCCGGCGAGCAACCCGGGCCAGCAAGGCCAACGCGGGATGGCCGGCATGATGGAGCGCGCCGCCCTGCTTGGAGGTCATCTGACCGTGGAAAGCCAGCCTGGCCACGGCACTCTTATCCAGGCCCTGTTCCCCTGGGCGCCCCGCGCCCGCGAACGCGCCGACACAAGTAAGTACTCATGATCTGCAATCTACTTCTGGTCGATGACCACGCCCTGATCCGCGCTGGCGTACGCGCGCTGGTCAGCGACATTCCCGGCTACCAGGTCATTGGCGAAGCCGCCGACGGCAAGCAATTGCTGGAAATGACCCTGGAACTGAAGCCGGACATCATCTTGCTCGACATTTCCATGCGCGACAGCAACGGCCTCGACGCCCTCGAACGCCTGCATCGAGCGCTGCCCGAGAGCAAGGTGCTGATTTTGTCGATGCACACCGATCCGCAGATGATCATGCGCGCGCTGGAAGGCGGCGCCCATGGCTACTTGCTCAAGGACGCCACGGCCACCGAGATCGAGCAGGCGCTCGAAGCGCTGCGCAATGATGAGCGTTACCTGAGCCCGGCCATCGCCCATACGGTGATCAACCAGGCGCTGGTCAGCGCCCAGGGCGCCAAAGCTGAACCGGTGGAGAACCACAACCTCACCGCGCGCCAGCTGGAGATCCTGCGCCTGATCGTGCGCGGCAAATCCACCCGCGAGATCGCAGCCGGGCTGGGCCTGAGCGTGAAGACCGTCGAGACCCATCGCTCGCAGATCATGAAACGCCTGCAGATCTACGACGTGGCCGGGCTGGTGCTGTTCTGCGTCAGGGAGCAGATCATCAGCCTGGACGATTGATCGCGCAAACGTTTGGATCAACAGTGGCTTACGGCCTTTCCCGCCGGCAAGCCGTACTGCTACGGATTCGGGAACACCGAAGATCCCGTAGCAGCCGGGCTTGCCCGCGGGCCGGGCGCAAGATCGCCCCCCCTGAGCGCCTTCAACCAATCCGCCGCCCCTGCCCGAGCAACGGCGAATGCGCCGGCAAATGAATACGCAACGCCCCAGGCCTGGCCTCGAAGCGCAACCGCTCTCCGCGCAATGGCTCGCCGTCGAGGTTGATGTCCAGCCCCTCTGCGGATTTGAGCTCCACCCACGGCAGGCGGGCGCGCACGAACATGTTGTCCAGCCCCAGCCCGCCTTCGAGCAGGCGCTTGAGGGTACCGACCACCTCCTGCGGCGCCGGCAGGATGCTGACGTCGAGCAGCCCGTCGTCGGCCACAGCCTCCGGGCACAACGGATGCCCGCCGCCGGCCTGGCGCCCGTTGCCGATACCTAATGCCAGCAACTCGCCCTTCCAGTGAAAATCCGGCCCGTGCAGCTCGCCGTAGGCCGACTTCAACTCGCTGAAGCGCGACAGCCCGGTAAACAGGTACGCCGCGCCACCGAGCACCTTTTTCAGGTCTTCCGAGGTATTGGCCGTGACCTGGCTGCCGAAGCCGCCGGTGGCCATGTTGAGGAACATGTGGCCGTCCACAGCGCCCATGTCCACCGTCCGCGCCGGGATATCCAGCAAGTCCAGCGCCGGGCCGATCTCCAGCGGCACCCCGGCCGAGCGGGCGAAGTCATTGGCGGTGCCCAGCGGCAGGATGACCAGGCTCGCATCTTCGTCGGCCTGGGCCAGCGCCTCGGCGATGTCCCGCAGCGAGCCATCACCGCCCCCTGCGATGATCTGCCGGTGCCCTGCCGCCAGGGCCTCGCGCACCAGGCGCTGGGCATCGCCGCCTTCCCAGGTCAGGCGCACTTCCAGCTGCCAGCCGTGCTTGCGCTTGCGCTCCACCGCCGCCCGAACCTCTTCGTTGAGCGCCTGTTTGCCATGAAGAATCAGTAAAGCCCTGCGCTCCGTCATCGTCCTTTCCTCTGCGGGTGCTGTTCATTGCGTCAGATGTTGACCTTCGCTCGTCAGGAAAAAGCCATGGCCGCGAGATTTTTTTTTCGCCCATGGCGGCCTCTGTCCCGGCCAGAAATGTCGGGGCCGTCACACTTATTGCAGATGCCGTGACCCGGATGAATTTCGTCGCACAGGCTCGGCAGCGCCATGACACAGCCTGTTTCATGAGCTTTACTGCCATTCACCCTCAATTGAGGGATTTGCCGGTCCGCATTCGAAGTAATTCGCTCGATCCGAGAACAAACAGGATTTTTTCTCATCGACGGGATTGTAAAGCGGGCGCAGAGAGCGCTTAATCGACAAATAATTGGCTAAATCTGCATCACCTGACGAATAAGTCATTAAATTGACTAAGACAGAGGAAACGTCGGGCAGACAGCCAGTCATGGATTCATGGATCGAAGAGGTGAGGACGTTTTATGCGACTGCAGCCGGTCGACAGTCTTTTGCTGACGCGCACGAGCCTGATCGAGTATTTCCTGTTCGCCGTCCGGCTGCTCCATGGAGTGACCGCCGTCCTGCCGGGTTATCTGATCCTCACCTACTGGAAAACCGACGCCCCCGACGCTTCCCAGAGCTACCTGATGATGCAGGTGCTGTTCGGGGTCGTCTGCGTGCTGATGTTCCAGGCCCTGGGCGTCTATTCGGAAAGCATTTTCACCAACCGCTCACGCTTCAAGATGATCATCTTCGTCTGGTCCTCGGCCTTCTGCGTGCTGCTGTTCATGCACAAGGCGATGGAGCTGTTCGAGTACGTCACTCAGGAGCAGCTGATGGTCTGGTTCCTCGCCAGCCTGATGATGTTCTTCGCCGACCGCATCCTGCTGCTGATGATCTACAAGCGCCTGATGGCCCGCGGGTTCTTTTTGCAGAACTCGGTCATCCTCGGCGCCACCGAAAACGGCCAGCGCCTGGCCGAGTACATGTTGCAGAACCAGGACATCCGCTCGGGCGTGCTGGGCTTCATCGACGACCGCATCGGGCGCATGCCCAAGACCATGGTCGGCCTGCCGCTCCTGGGCAATACCCGGGATCTGGAAACCCTGATCCGCGAGGAAAAGGTCACCCAGGTGCTGGTCGCCCTGCCCTGGTCGGCGGAAAACCGCATGGACTACATCATCCGCGAGCTGCGCAGGCTGCCGGTCAACGTGCTGCTGGTGCCCGACATGGTCGCGTTCCGCCACGCCCACAACCGCATCACCGAAGTGGCGAGCCTGCCGATGTTCAACGCCTCCGATGTGCCATTACGCGGCTGGTCGCCGATGTTCAAGCGCATCGAGGACATGCTGCTGTCGAGCCTGGCGATCGTGTTGCTGTCGCCGCTGATGCTGTGCATCGCGGTGGCGATCAAGCTCGACTCACCGGGCCCGGTGCTGTTCTGGCAGAAACGCTATGGCTACAACAACCGACTGATCACGGTGTGCAAGTTCCGCTCGATGCACACCCATCAGGCCGATGCCGACGCGCATCAGCAGACCGTCAGGGGCGACGCGCGCGTCACCCGGGTCGGGCGCTTCATCCGCAAGACCAGCCTGGATGAACTGCCACAACTGTTCAACGTGTTCGCGGGGAGTATGTCGATGGTGGGACCGCGCCCACATGCCACGGCCACCAAGGCCGCAGGCATTTTGTTCGAGCAAGCTGTCAAGGAGTACACCTCGCGTCATCGGGTCAAGCCGGGCATCACCGGCCTTGCCCAGATCAACGGCTTTCGTGGTGAGACAGACACCGTGGAGAAGATCGAGAAACGTGTCGAATTCGATCTTGAATACATCGAAAACTGGTCCGTCTGGTTCGATCTTTACATTCTTCTGCGCACTGTTCCTGCAGTGCTGTTCTCTCGCGAGGCTTACTGATGGGCACTCTTATTCCCTGCATTATCGCCGGCGGTGCCGGCACCCGGCTGTGGCCAGTCTCCCGTGAGGCGATGCCCAAACCCTTCATGCGGCTGCCGGATGGCGAAAGCCTGCTGCAAAAGACCTTCAACCGCGCCAGCAACCTTGAAGGCGTTGAAAGCCTGCTCACGGTCACCAACCGCGAAGTGTATTTCCGCACCGTGGACGACTATCGGCTGCTGAACAAGCGCAAGGTGCATCTGGATTTCATTCTCGAGCCGTTCGGGCGCAACACCGCCCCGGCCATCGCCGCTGCCGCGCTGCATGTGCAGGAACTGCACGGTGACGATGCGCAGTTGCTGATTCTGCCGGCCGACCAACTGATCCACGACGTCGAGGCCTTCGCCATTGCGGTCAAGGATGCGCAGAAGCTGGCTGACGAAGGCTGGCTGGTGACCTTCGGCCTGATCCCCACCCGCGCCGAAACCGGTTTTGGCTACATCGAGAAAGGCCAGGCGCTGAGCGACAAGGCCTATCAGGTGTCGCGCTTCGTCGAGAAGCCGGATGCCGCCACCGCCCACGAATACCTCACCGGCGGGCTGCATCTGTGGAACGCCGGGATGTTCTGCATGCGCGTCGACACCGTGCTGCGCGAGCTGGAAAGCCACGCCCCGGACGTGCTCGCGGCCGTGCGTCACTGCCTGTCGCAGTGCAACAGCAAACAGGGCAACCATGAACTGCAGATGGAGCTGGACGCCACCACCTTCGCCCTCGCCCCGGACATTTCCATCGACTACGCGCTCATGGAGCGCTCGCAGAAAGTCGCCGTGGTGCCGTGCGAGCTGGGCTGGAGCGATATCGGCTCGTGGCACGCCATTCGTGAACTGGCGCCGGCCGATGCCAACGGCAACCAGTGCAACGGCCAAGTGGTGCTGCACGACGTCACCAACTGCTACATCGACTCGAAGAAACGCTTGGTCGGCGCCGTCGGCCTGGACAACCTGGTGATCATCGACACCCCGGACGCGCTGCTGATCGCCGACGCCGAGCGCACTCAGGAAGTGAAACTCATCGCCCAGGAACTCAAGCGCCAGGGCCATCCGGCGTACTTGCTGCACAACACCGTGACCCGGCCCTGGGGCACCTACACGGTGCTGGAGGAAGGCAAGCGCTTCAAGATCAAGCGCATCGTGGTCAAGCCGCAGGGGTCGCTGTCGTTGCAGATGCACCACCATCGCAGCGAGCACTGGATCGTGGTCAGCGGCATGGCGCGGGTGACCAATGGCGACCGCGAATTCATGCTCGACACCAACGAATCGACCTTCATCAAACCCGGCCACACCCACCGGCTGGTCAACCCCGGGGTCATCGATCTGGTGATGATCGAGGTGCAGAGCGGCGAATACCTGGGCGAAGACGACATCGTGCGCTTCACTGATATCTACGGACGTGTGCCGGACGCACCGAAAGTCGTCTGAGCCGCAGGCCCGAACCGGCAGTCGCCTGGCGGCTGCCTTGCCCCTTGGCCATATTCACGGAGCGTTTTTCAGCACCCGCACAGTGCACCGCAGCTTGATCAGGGATTGATCCGCAGCACACAGGACTGGCCGTACCGCCGACATGATTGTTTTACCCGCAAGGGAGCCGTATTCATGCATGAAAGGAATTCCTGGCCCATTCGACACACACTCTTGGCAAGCTGCCTGGCGCTGCTGTGCGCGTGCAACACCCCGGCCCGCATCGGGCTGCCCGACTCGCCGGAAATCAAGGCAGCCCAGGACGCCGGGCGAGCGCTGGTGGGCAAGCCGCTGCCGCCTGAACGCATCCATGCCGGCGACACCCTGCGCATCGTGCGCAACACCGGCGAATCGCCTTCGATTTCTGCATTCACGGCCAACTCGATCTACGAGCTGACGCTGTTTCCGGTGCTCAACGACGGCACGTTTTCCTATCCCTACGTAGGCTCGGTGAAAGCCGCCGGGCTGACCGTCGCCCAGCTGACCCAGGTGCTGGAAGACAAGCTCGCGCCGATCTATCGCGAAACCGCACTGACCATCAACATCAACCAGGCGCCCAGCAATGTGGTGTTCGTCGGCGGCGCGGTGCGCAATCCGGCGAGCCTGCCGGTCGCAACCGTCACCAATCTGGAACAGGCGCTGGTGGGGGCCGGCGGGATCAACGGCGACGCCGACGCGCGCCTGGTGGCCCTGCTGCGCCAGGGCGACGACGGCCTCTACAAGACCTATTTCTTCGACTACAGCAAGTTGCTCTACGCAGGCAGCGGAGGCCCCGGCGCGCCGGTGCTGCTGCAACGCGGCGATGTCGTGTTCGTGCCCAAGTCCACGGTCGGCAACAAGGTCGACGGGGTGAACCTGTACCTGAACCAGTTGATTCCGTTCGCCAAATCCATCGGGTTCGGTGTGAATTACAACTTGCGCGACAACAACTGACCGGCAGGGAGCCCCATGATCAGCATTCGCTCGTTTCGAGACCTGCTACGCCTGTTCTTCATTTTCCGCCGCGAAGTGCAAATTACCGTCGTCGCCACGTTCGCGATCATCGTGCTGGGGGCATTCGTGTTGCCCAACCGCTACGAGTCCACCGCCCTGCTGCTGGTCAAGCCGGGCCGCGACACCAGCACCGTACCGATCGAACTGGCTGACCGCCAATCCATCGCCGTGCCCAGCGCCCTGCGCGACCCGCTGCTGGATGAAGAACGGATCCTGACCGGCAGACCGATCGTGCGCCAGGTTGCCGAGCAGTACCTGGAAAAAATCTCCGGAACACCCAAAGAGACCGGTTTCTTCGCCACCTTGAAAAACGCCCCCGGAGCAGCGATGCGTGCCGTGGTCGGGGTGATTCGCGACACCCTGCAACTGCTCGGGCTGGTCGAAGCGCGCGCGGCCGAAGAGCGGCTGGCGGAGGACCTGGAAAAGAACTTCAAGGTCAGCCACGAGCCTGGCTCATCGGTCATGGAGCTGACGTTTGTCTGGGACGACCCGCAAGTGGCCCAGGCCGTGCTGAAAAGCTGGGTCGAGCAATATGGCGTCGAACGTGCGCGGACCCTGGGCCGGGTCAATCTCTATGCTTTTTATGAACAGGAGGTCAAGGACACCCAGGCCAATATCCTGTCCCACAAACAGCAGATTCAAACCCTGCTGGATCAGTTGGGCGCGGTCAGCATCAACCAGCGCCTGGCCGACGTCTCCCAGGGGCTGAACGACCTGCGCACCGAGCGCAACAACACCGAGCGCTCGATTGCCTCGACCAAGGCCGGGATCGACAAGATCCAGGAACAGATCAACCGGCAGACCCGGCTGATCAGTTCCGGCAAGGAACTGGCGCTCAACCCCACTCGCCAGGATTTGCAGAACCGCATCAACGCCAAGGAAGTGGAGCGCCAGGAGCTACTGCGCTCGTTCAAGGATACTGCGCCGCCGGTCAAGGCGCTGGACAACGAGATCAAGAATCTCAAGGCCCTGTGGAACAGCGAGACGGCTACCGTGCAGCGCACCGAAAACATCGCGCCCAACCCGCTGTTCACCCGCCTGCAGAACATCCTCAACGACCAGCAGGCCAGCTACACCCGGCTGCTGGTGCAGAAACAGCAACTGGACGGGCAATTGGCGCAGTTCGAGAAGGACCGCACAGAGGCCCTGCGCCTGGAACCGACCCTGTCGCGCCTGCAGAACGAGCTCAATGCCGAAGAGAAGAACTTCATTCTCTACAGCGACAGCCTGGAAAAGGCCCGCATCGACCGCGAACTGGACAACAAGCAGATCAGCAACATCGCCGTGGTCGAGCAGGCCACCCTCAACCCCAGCCGGGTGTTTCCCAAAAGCCTCTTGATGTTGCTACTGGCCCTGCCGCTGAGCCTGGGCGTGGGCTTGCTGGCGCTGTACCTGTTCTATCTGATGGATCAGCGCATTCACGACGGCGACCGCATCGAAGCGCAGTTCGGCGTGCCGCTGTGGACCAGCCTGCAAGACCTGTCCACCGTCCAGCCCCATCACCACAGCGCGTTCATCGCCAGCCTCTATCGCCTGTATGGCGTGTTGCCGCTCAAGCAGGTGGCCAGCCAGGGCCTGAGCATCGGCCTGACCTCGGCCCATGCCGGCGAAGGCGTGAGCTTTGTCGCCGAACATCTGCGCAACCTGCTGGAAGAACACGGCCACCGTGTGCGCATGGGCGACGGCCGGCCGGCACAGCCCGGCGAGATCCAGCTGATCGACGCCTCGGATTTTCTGGTCAAGCAGGAAGCCTTCGTCCACCTGCGCGACGCCGACCTGATCGTCCTGGTGGTGCGCGCCGAAACGTCTACAGTGCCCATGTTGCAAAACGCCTTGAGCACCCTGAGCACCGCGTTCAAACATGTCGACGGCATCATCCTCAACCGTCGTCGCTTCGAAATCCCCGAGCAGGTTCTGACCTGGCTCAGCCGTTTGCGCAGGCACCCCTGATATGCAGATCGCCCTCCTCGCCCCCCTGCCGCCGGAACAGAACGGCATCGCCGATTACGCCGGGCACCTCAAGCAGGCGCTGGAGGAACTGGGCGTGCGCGTACGAACCCCGCTGCAAGGGGTCGGCAACGATCCGGCGGCCGCCTGCCAGCGCGTGGCCATGGCCGACTGGCAGGGCATCGACCTGGTCCATGGGGAAATCGGCGGTGGCCGGCTGGCCGAGTTCCATGCCTTGAAGGCCTTGCGTCAGCGTTTCCCTGCGCTGCCGCTGACCGCCACCGTGCACGACCCGGAACGCCTGGTCTGGCGCCGGCAAAGCCTGCCCTGGCCGCTGTCGATGGCCAAGTCCCTGCGCTCGCCGCTGCCGGAAATCGCCACGGTGCTGGCCGATCCACTGTGTCTGCATGAAGAGCGGCAACTGGCGCGCCAACTGACGCGCCTGATCACCCTGACCCAGGCCGGCAATCGCAGCCTGCAGGCGCGCATGGGCCTGGCGCAGGAGCAGATGGCGGTGATTCCCCATGGCAATCTACCGATCGCCCCATTGCCGCTGCCGCCGCTCAAACCGCTGAAGCTGCTGTACTTCGGCTTCATCTATCGCGGCAAGGGCATCGAAGATCTGCTGCAGGCGCTGGCCGATCTGTTCCTGGCAAGCCCGGCGCTGCGCAATCGGGTCCGCCTGACCCTGGCCGGTGGCAGCGAACCGGAAATGGCCTTCGGGCCTTCGGGCAGCTATCTGGAACAGTTACGCCAGCGCATCCGCGAACTGGGGCTGACGGACCTGATCGGCTGGCATCTGGATCTGCCCGCCGCCGAGATTCCCCAGCTCATCCAGGCGCATCACGTGGTGGTCCTGCCGTACCGCGAGTCGAGCAAACTGAAGATTCTCGGCAAGCTGCGCGGCACCAGCGGCGCGCTGTCGTGGGCCACCGCCTGCGGGCGCGGGGTGATCACCTCCGATGCCCGCTCGTTCGCCGAAGAGGTCTCCCATGGTAACGGCGAAATCTATCCTCAAGGTGATGTTGGCGCGCTGACCGACGCCCTGGCACGCCTCTGCGCGCAGCCGCAACTGGCCCAGGCCTGGGCCGAGCAAGCGGCGAAACTGGGCCGCGAGCGGGTCTGGAGCTTGACCGCCGAACGCTTCCAACAGGTATTCCAACAGGCTTGCGAGGTGCATGAATGAAGGGCAATGCGTCACGATTGATCCAGTGGCTGGGCCTCGGCCTGCTGCTGGTCGCAAGCGCCACCGTGCAGGCCGAAACCATCCTGCGCGGGCAGCGGGCGATCACCTGGAAGGACTTTCTGGGTGTGAACGTGCAGTTCCATTACTTCGCCCCCGACATCTACCAGAAACAGATGACCCATCTGGACGAGCTGGGGCTGGGCTGGATCCGCTGGACCCTGCACTGGCCGATCCTGGAACCGGCCCAAGGCCAATACAACCTCGCCGATCTGGACGCGGCGATGGCCGCCGCCCGCCCGCACAACTTCAACACCGTGGCCTATCTGGTGGGCTCGGCCACCTTCGACAGCACCGCGCCCCAGGGCGCCAGCAACACCGACCAGTACCCGCCCCGGGACAACAACCTCTTCGCCGAGCGCATGACCGCCCTGGCCCAGCATTACCCGCAGGTCAGCCACTGGCAGGTGTGGAACGAACCCAACATCATCTGGCTGCCCCAGGCCGATCCGGTGGCCTATTACAACTTGCTGACCACCACCGCCAACGCGATCCGCAGCGCCTTGCCGGGCAAGCCGATCGTCACTGCGGGCGTGGCCTATTACGGACAGATGCGCGGCTCCACCGGCTACATGCTGCAGTCGATGGTCGATCAGGGCCTGGCCAGCCAGAACATCATCGCCGCCTATCACCCGTACTCCGAGTACCCCGAGGGCGACTCGGTGGCCGACCGGGATTTCCTGGTGCGCGGCACCACCCTGAACAAGAGCCTGCACGATGCCGGCATCAAGGAGGTGTGGGCCACCGAATGGGGCTGGTCGAGCTACAACGGGCCAGTGGAAATGCAGAAAGTGATCGGCCTGCAGGGCCAGGCCGATTACACCCTGCGCCGGCTGGCGATGATGAGCACGATGGATTACCAGCGCATCTTCCTGTTCAACCTGAGTGACCTGGACCAGCGCGCCAGCCCAAGGGATCGCGGCTATGGCCTGCTCGATCTGAACGGCGAGCCCAAGCCGGTTTACACCGCGCTGAAGAATTTCCTGCAGATCACCGGCCCGACGCTGACCCCCGCCGACCCACCACCGGCACTGGCGGTGCCGGAGGATCTCTACGCCATTGCCTGGAATCGCCCGGACGGCTCGCACCTGCTCATGGCCTGGAGCGCCAGCGGCGCGCACCTGAACTTCCCCGGCATCAAGAGCGCCACGCTGTACGACCCGCTGACCGGCAACCACAGCGAGCTGGCCGATGCCAAGGGCGTCGACGTGGCGCTGACTCCCTCCCTGCAAATCCTCGCCTGGAGCCGCTAGCCATGCGCATTCTCTGGACGCTGCCCTACCTGCCCTGGCCCACCACCAGCGGCGGAAAGACCCGGCAGTTTCACCTGTTGCGCAACCTGGCGGCGCGCGGGCACCGCATCACCTTGCTGGTGCAATCCAAGACCGAGCTGGACGACGCCACCCGCGCCGCTCTGGAGCCCTGGCTTGAGCGCCTGATCGTGATCCCCCGGCGTCCGCTGCGCAGCCTGCGTTCGCTGCTGACCATGGCCTTCGCGCCGCCGCCGATGCTGGCCAGCGCCAACGGTTATTCGCCGCAGCTGGCCCGGCAATTCGAAGCCCTGCTCAAAGAGCCGTGGGACGTGATCCAGATCGAGCACAGCTACAGCTTCCAGCCGTTCGAGGGGCCGCTGCGGCGCTCCGGCAAGCCGTTCATCATGACCGAGCACAACATCGAGTCGGGGCTGGGCGCTGCCAGTTACCACCATTTCCCAGACTGGGCCGAGCCTTTCACCCGCTTCGATCAATGGCGCTACCGGCACTGGGAAAAACGCGTGTTCGCCCAGACCCAGGCCTTGATCGCGGTCACCGAAGACGACGCCAAGGGCCTGACCCGGCTGACCGCCAAGGCCACCAATCTGGTGGTCAACGGCGTGGACTGCGACTACTTCGCCAAGGTCAGCCCGGATCGCTACAGCCGCCGCCTGCTGTTCATCGGCAACTACGAGTACGGGCCCAATCTGGACGCCGTGCAATGGGCGCTGGACCACATCATGCCGCGGGTCTGGGCGATCGACCCGCTGGTGCGCCTGACCGTCGGCGGCTATGCGCTGCCCGAGGACTGGCCGCAGCGCTGGGGCGATCCGCGGATCGACTGGCTGGGTTTCGTCCCGGACCTGCGCACAGTACAACGGGAAGCGGCGATCTTCTTCGCACCGCTGCGTGAAGGCGGCGGCTCCAAACTCAAGGTGCTGGAAGCCATGGCCGCCGGGCTGACGGTGGTGACCACTGCCCAGGGCATCTCGGGCCTTAAGGTGGAAAACGGCACCCATTACCTGGGCTGCGAGGACGCCCATGGCCTGGCCCGGCTGCTGGTCGACGCCATCGAGCAGCCGTCGCGGCTGGCGAAGATCGGCGAGGCCGGGCGTGCTTATGTGCGCCAGTACCACGACTGGTCGGTGTCGGCGGCGCAGCTGGAAAGCATCTATGCCCGGGTTCACCAGAAGGAGGATTCCCCCGCATGCGCGTAGGCCTGGATTACCGCCCTGCCACGGGCTTTCCCAACAGCGGCATCGGCCGTCAGAACATCGCCCTGGAACAGGCATTTCGCGCCCATCCTGAAGCGCAACTGCAACTGTTCAGCGTCGCGCCGCTGGCGCATCCGATCCGCCGGATCGCCCATTGCCCGAGCTGGCCAACGCCCATGGACGGCATCCACCGGCTGCCGGAGCGCCTGCGTTTCGAGGCGCAGTTTCTGCCCGGGGCCCTGCGCGACGCCGAGGTGCAGCTGTATCTGGCGAACCTGAACATGGGCCTGCCCATCGGCCGCAAACCGGCGGGCATGCGCTACATCCTGCAACTGCATGACCTGTTCCAGCTGACCCTGAACAATGCCCACGGCTCGAAGCTCAAGGCGATGATCTACGGCCTGACCGACCGGCTGTCGATCGGCCATTCGGTGCGGGTCGCCGACCGGATCTGGACGCCCTCGCAATTCACCGCCGACGAGGCCGTGCGCCTGTTTCCGGCTGCGCGAGGCAAAGTGCGGGTGCTGCCCAATCTGGTCGAGGGTTTCACTGCCGAGCCGGTCGAGCCCGAGCCGCCACTGCCAGAGCGTTACTGGCTGTGCGTCGGCACCCGCGAGCCGCGCAAGAACATCCCCTGGTTCGTCGAGGCCTGGCAGGTGGCGCGCCGGCAGTTTCCACGCACCCCGGAGCTGCTGCTGATCGGCGGCCCCGACGGCTTGAGCAGCGCCCAGCGCGAACTGCCGGGCCTGCACATTCGCAGCGGCATCAGCGACGGCCAGTTGCATCAGGTCTATCGCAAGGCCGAGCGCCTGTGGCACCCGTCCTATGGCGAGGGCTTCGGCCTGCCGGTGGTCGAAGCGCTGGGCGTGGGCACACCGGTGGCGGTGGCCAGCGGCTCGTCGCTGGATGAAGTCACGCCCGAGCACAGCCCGCGCTTTTCGCCGGGCGATCAGGCCGCGCTGATTCGCCTGATGGGCGTGCTGTCCACCGCCGAGGCCGAGGCGCCCGAACCGCACATGGCCTGGGCCGAGGGCTTTGGGCTGGCGGCCTATCGCAAGCGCTTCAATGAACTGTTCGAGGAGCTGCTCTGATGCCGCTGGCCATGCCCGCCGGGGTGTTGGTCGCGCTGCTGTTCGGCGGGCTGGCCTGGCTGCTGCCGGCGCTCAAGGTCACGGCGGCGTTGATTGCCATCGCCGCGGTGCTGACCATCATCCGTCGGCCGTTGCGCGGGCTGTTGCTGTTTGGCGTGCTGGCGACCTTCCTGCCTTACGCCACGGTGCAGGTCGGCATTCGCACCACGGTATCCGAAGCGCTGCTGATGCTGGTCTGGGCCAGTATCCTCGCGCACCGGGTGTTCGCCCTCTACAACCCGCCGCTGGACCTGATGCGCACCGAACGCTGGCTGGTGGCGCTGATGATGTTCAGCGCGCTGCCCTTCGCGGTCGGCCAGTTGACCGTCAACGTCGACGGTAACGGGCCGATCAACTGGGTGCGCTGGCTGTTCAACCTGTCGCCGCTGTTTCTGGTGCCGCGCCTGCTGGGCGACGCGCGCTCGCGGGAACAGATGTCCATCGCGCTGCTGTTGGGCACGTTGTTTCTGTTGCTGCTGTCGATCCCGGTGTACCTGAAAAGCGGCGACTCCACGGCGATCATCTCGCTGATCGGCGGCCTGGGTTACAGCAACCTGGACACCCTCAACCAGGGCCTGTCAGGGCTGTCGACGCGCATGGGCACGCCCTGGACTCACCCCAATATCGCCGGCGGCGCGCTGGCCATGCTGCTGCCGCTGGCGTTCTGCATCGGCGTCACCCGCCAGGGAGCCGTGCGCACCCTGGGGCTGGCCGTGGCGCTGCTGGCAGCGGCCGGGCTGCTGTTCACTGGCTCGCGCGGTGCGCTGGTCAGCCTGCTGGTGGTGATGTGCTGGATGGCGCGCAAACGCATCCCGTATGTGGGCCGCATGCTCATGGCTGGGGTATTTCTCGGGGCGCTGATGCTGATGTTCTACCCGCCGCTGCAGGAGCGCATCCTCAGCCTGTTCACCAGCAACGACGCCAGCACCGCCGTGCGCTTTGAGGAATATTCACACTTTCCCGAAGCGATGAAGATGTTCCCGCTGGGCATCGGCTTCAAGGTCGATCCGCCGGTGCCCGGCACCGCGCTGTGGGGGATCTCCAACCTGTGGCTGAACTACATCTACAAACTGGGCGTGCCCGGCATGCTGCTGTTTGTCGCGGTCACCCTGAGCTGGTGGCGCGAGGCGCGCCTGCCCCACGACAGCGTGCGTCTGGAACGTGACACCGCGCTGTGGCTCGGCACCCGCGCCGGGGTCATGACCGCGCTGCTCAGCGGCCTGTTCGATCACTATTTCAGCTTTACCACGGTGCTGATTGCTCTTTTCTGGCTGCTGATGGGCCTGAATCTGCACGAAGCACGGCGCCTGCAACATCAGGCGCAACGTCTGGGGGATAGACCATGAAGCACCGCATGATGCACTCGCACGACTTGCGCGAGGCGTTGCCCGACTACGCGCTGAAAATGGGTGTCAGCCTGCAAGAACTGCAAGACGCCTACGACTGGATGCTGGCCAACGACGTGTGCTTCGAAACGCCGATGAAGGAAAAGACCCTGTGCTTCATCAGTTACCTGAACATCGAGCCGCGCATCGAACTGCCGCTGGCCCGGCGCTTCTATCGGCTGCTGGCCAGGGAAACGCCGGGGCCGCTGATTCCGCTGTACGGCATCAACTGGCCGACCTTGCGCGACCGCATGCTGCGCACCTGGGAACAGGCCTACAACATCCTCATCTGCAAAATCCCCAGCCACACCCTGCGGCTGTTCTGGCTGCGCATGGGCGGGGCGAAAATCGGCAAGGGTTCGTCGGTGTGGCGCAACACCGAGGTGCTCGGCGTCGACGGCCTGCGCATCGGCAACGACAGCACCGTGGGCTGGCACTGTCAGCTCGACGCCCGCGGTGGGCTGATCATTGGCGACCACGTGACCATCGCCTCCCATGTGCTGATCATCGCCGGTGGCCACGACCTCAAAGCCCCGGAATTCTGGGCGGTCGGCGGGCCGGTGTACATCCGCGACTACGCCTGGATCGCCAGCCGCGCCCTGCTTTCGTTCGGCGCCGACATCGGTGAGGGCGCGGTGGTGGGCGGCGGGTCGGTGGTGTCCAAGGCGATCCCGCCCTACGCCATCGTCAGCGGCCCCAATGCCGAAATCAAAGGCGAACGCGCCCGTGGCCTGAACTACAAAGTGGGCGGCAAAGGCCTGTTCACTTTGTTCCATTGAGGCGCCCGCCGTGTTCGGCTCAACGCTGTGGCTGACCCTGGCGACCCTCACCGGGCTGGTCGCTGGCTTCGCCCGCGAGTGGCTTCTGGTCGCGGCCTGGGGCGCCGGCGGGCGCAGCGATGCCTTCCTCGTTTCGCTGTTTCTGCCCGAAGCGCTGCGCATGGCCTTGGCTGCCGGCCTGCTCAGCGCCGCCGCATTGCCGCTCTACCAGCAACGCAGCCCCGGGGAACAGCATCACTGGCTCAGCGCGATGGCGCCGCGGGTCCTGCTGTGCGGGTTGGGCATCAGTGCGCTGCTGTCTTTTGCCGCGCCCTTGTGGGTGCGCCTGATCGGTCCGGGGCTGGACGAAACCGGCTTCGAGCTGGCGGACGAGTCGCTGCACTGGCTGGCCTGGGCAGCGCCGGGCTTCGTGCTGCATGCATTGCTCTGCGTACCGCTGCAGGCGCGCTCGCGCTTCGTGCTGGCGGGGCTCGGTTCGCTATTGTTCAACCTGCCGCCGGTCATCTATTTGCTGCTGATGCGCCACGACGCGACACCCACCGGGCTGGCCAGCGCCTGCGTGCTGGGCAGTGTGCTGATGCCCAGCGTGTTGATCGCCCGCCTGTGTCGCGACGGCTGGGTGCCGTGGCGCGTGGTGCGCTGCCCCAGCGCCGGTCGCGAACTGCTGCTGCAGATCGGCCCGCTGCTGACCAGCAACCTGGCCAGCCAGGGTCTTGCGCTGCTCGAGCGCATGGTTGCGTCGCTGCTGGGCGAAGGCGCGGTGACCTGGGTCAACCTGGCGCGCAAGCTGATCAACCTGCCGCTGATTGCCCTGATGAGCCTGAACCAGGTGCTGCTGGGCCTGATGAGCGGCACCCGTGGCGAACAGCGCATGGCCCTGCTGCGCAAGGGGCTGAGCAGCGCGACGCTGCTGACCTTGCCCGCGGTGGCTGGGCTGATCGGCGCCGCCGCTGCCCTGGTGACCCTGCTGCTGCCCAATCAGGCGGCGGGCGGCCCGTTGCCGGACTTGCTGGCCTGGTTCGCCGTGCCGCTGATGTTCGGCGCCTGGAACGCGTTGTTGGCGCGCTATGCCTACTCCCGAGGCGACACGCGCCTGCCGCTCAACTGCGAGCTGGCGGGCAGCCTGCTCAATGCGGTGTTGCTGGCGCTGCTGCCGTTCGTGTTCGGGCTGATCGGCATCGCGCTGGCGGCGGTGTGCGGCGCAGTCCTTACCGGATTGCTGCTGATGCGCCGCCAGGGCCTGTTGCAACGCCTGCCCTGGCGCCAGCAGTGGCTGCTGGGCGCAGGCGCAATGTTGCTGGCCGCCTTTATCCTGCACCCGCTGGACAGCGTCTGGCTGCAACTGGCCTTGAGCGTGCTCTACGGCGCGGCACTGCTGGCCGCACTGGCGCTATGGCTCAAGCCGTGGCGCTCGCTCGAAACCTGACAGCGGGTTGGCGTTGTGCCAGGCGTCATGGGTTGCGCAGACCTGCTTGAGGGTCTGACGCAGCCAGCGGTGGGCCGGGTCCTTGTCGAAGCGCGGGTGCCAGGCCTGAATCACGTTGACCTGCTCAAGCTCCAGCGGAATCACCAGCGGCTGCATGCGCAGGCCCAGCTCGCGCATGCCCCAGAGCACCGGTTCAGGCAGCGACAGGATCATGTCCGAGCCTGCGGTGGAGAAAATCGCCGAATGAAAATTCGGCGTGATGAACGCCACCCGCCGGGACAACCCCAACGCTTCAAGCGCATCGTCGATCGGCCCTCGCGCACGCCCCCGGCGCGAGACGCTGACATGGTCGAAGGCGGCAAAGCGTTCGGGGGTGATGGGCCCGTCGAAAATCGGATGTTGCTCGCGCACCAGCGCGACGAAGCGGGTGGTGAACAACTGCTGGATCTTGATCTCAGGGCCGAAGTTGCGCCGTGACGTCACGTGCAGATCGATCCGCCCTTCGCGCAGCGCATCGTCGTCACCCTCGCCCTCCGGCACGAAGCGCACCGTGGCCAGCGGCGCCTGCTGTCGGGTGCTTTCCACCAGATGGCCACCGAAGGCGCCGAAGAACACGTCATTGGAACGCACGTTGAAACAGCGCTGCGAGGTGCTCATGTCCACCTCGTCACGGGCCTGAAACAAGTCCGCCGCCTGATTGACCAGGCTGCGCACCTGGGCCTGCAAGGCCAGGGCCCGAGGCGTCGGCACCAACCCGCGCCCGGCCCGCACCAGCACCGGATCACCCAACGCCTCCCGCACCCGCGCCAACGTCCGGCTCATCGCCGCCGGGCTCAGGTGCATGCGCCGGGCAGCACCGACCACACTGCCCTCTTCGAGCAAAGCGTCGAGGGCGATCAGGAGGTTCATGTCGGGTAGAGGCATGGGTGTATTTCCAGTTGCGTTCAGGGGAGTGATTTTGCCCGAAGAGCGTGCCTGGCGCAGGCAGGGGATTGCGGATCTGCTTCTGCCCGGAGGGCGTAGGAGCGCAGCTTGCTCGCGATCTGGCGCGAAGCGGCAGTAAAACCAGGCACCTTGGCCGTGTCAGAAAGACCGCGTGGGCAGGGTTTACTGCCGCTGCGCGCCAGATCGCCGGCAAGCCAGGCTCCCACGGGCTCCGCCCAAAATCAAAAACCAAATCCGGCGAGCCTCACATCTGCCCTCAGATCAACCCGCGCGCCCGCCACTCGGCCCGTTGCTCGGCACCGATACCCAACCCTTCCAGCACCTCGTCGGTGTGTTGCCCCAGGGTCGGGGCCGGGCGGGCGATGCCGCCGGGGGTGGTGCCCAGTTTGGGGACGATGCCTGGCAGGGTGACGGGCGTGCCGTCGTGCAACTGGCTGTCCAGCAGCATGTCGCGGGCCTTGTAATGGGGGTCGCTGGCGATGTCGGCGGCGTCGTAGATCTTGCCGGCGGGAATCCTCGCGGCGGTCAGCCTGGCCAGTACGTCGTCCAGATCCAGACTGGCGGCCCAGGCAGAAATCGCGGCGTCGATCAGCTCGACCTGCTTCACCCGCCCGTCGTTATGGGCCAAGGCCGGATCGGCCGCCAGATCGGGACGTTCGATCAGGGTCATCAAGCGCTGGTAGATGCTGTCGCCGTTGCCCGCGATCAGTGCGTAACGGCCATCGCGGCAGCGGTAGGCGTTGGAGGGCGCGATGCCCGGCAGGCTGCTGCCCGCAGGTTCACGCACGGCGCCGAACACCGAATATTCGGGGATCAGGCTTTCCATCATGTTGAACACCGACTCGTACAGCGCGACGTCGATCTCCTGCCCCAAACCGCCATTCTGGTCGCGGTGGCGCAGCGCCAACAGTACGCCGATCACGCCATGCAGCGCCGACAGCGAATCGCCGATGGATACGCCGACCCGCACCGGTGTGCGCCCAGGCTCGCCGGACAAGTGCCGCAACCCGCCCATCGCCTCACCCACCACGCCAAACCCCGGGCGATCACGATAGGGCCCGGTCTGGCCATAGCCCGAGACGCGCAGCATCACCAGTTTCGGGTTCAACGCGTGCAGCTCTTTCCAGCCCAGCCCCCAGCCTTCGAGGGTGCCGGGGCGGAAGTTTTCCACCAGCACATCGGCCTCGGCGAGCAGTTTGCGCACCACGTCCTGGCCTTCGGGCTCGCGCAGGTCCAGGGTCACCGAGCGCTTGTTGCGCGACGACACCGCCCACCACACCGAGGTGCCGTCGTGCAGCAGGCGCCATTTGCGCAGCGGGTCGCCGGTGCCCGGTGGCTCGACCTTGATCACGTCGGCGCCGAACTCGCCGAGCATCTTCGCCGCGAAAGGCCCGGCAATGAGTTGCCCCAGCTCGACGACCCGAATCCCTTGCAGAGGCTTTTGCATGACATGCCCTTCGTTGTGCGTGAAAAGTGGGGCAATTGTCTGCTTTGCAGGGCGTGGTGAAAATGGCTAATTTCGCCGGGCCTCACTCAGCCGTTTGAAACCCGCCGCCCAGCGAGGTGTACAGGCCCACCAGCGCCAAGGTCTGCGCGGTGCCGGCGTCGACCCGCTGTTCCTGACTGCTGAGCAGCGCCCGTTGCACGGTCAGCACGTTGAGAAAATCCACGGCGCCGGCCTTGTACTGCTCGCGTGCGGTGGCCAGCGCAATGCGGTTCTGCTCCACGGCCTCCTGCAGCCGGGTCTGCTGCACCTGGCTTGCGTTGTACAGGCTCATGCTGTCGTCGATTTCCTGCCAGGCGCGCAGCACGGTTTTCTGATACGCCAGCGCCGCTTCCTGCTCTTGGGCCTCGCGCAAATGCAGCATGCCGCGCAGGCGCCCGCCCTCGAAAATCGGCACGCTCAATTGCGGACCGATGCCGAACTGGCGCGAACCCCAGCTGCCGAAATCCGACAGTTGCAGGGCCTGAAAACCGACGTTGCCCGACAGCAGGATACGCGGGTAGAAATCGCCCTCGGCCACGCCGACACTGGCCGCCGCCACGTGCATGCGCGCTTCGGCCTGGCGGATGTCCGGGCGCCGCTGCGCCAGTTCCGACGGCAAGCCAACCGGAATCACGGCGGGCAACGGTGCTCTGTCGACCGGCCGTTCAAGCTCCGATTGCAAGCTGCGCGGGGTCTGCGCCAGCACTAGGCTCAAGGCATTGATCAACTGCGCCTGACGCTGTTCGAGCAACGGAATGCGCGCTGCCACGGTGGCCACCTGAGCAGACGCCTGCGCCACATCCAGGTGGGTGGCCACGCCGCTGGCCAGCCGCACGTTGGACAGCTGCAGGCTGTTGCGCGACAACTCGAGATTCTCCCGGGTCACCGCCAGCGTGTCCTGGACGCCGCGCAGTTGCAGGTAGTCCCGCGCGGTTTCGGCCTGCACCGCCAGCAGCACGGCGCGCCGGTCGTTGTCGGCCACCGCGACGCTGGCATCGGCCGCTTCCACCTCGCGTTTAACGCGGCCAAACAGGTCGACTTCCCAAGAGGCATCGATGCCGCCATCCCACAGGTTGTAGGCCGCCTTGCCACTGTTGCCCGAAGGGTCGTTCAGGCCCTCGGCGCTTTTGCGCGCACGCTGGTAATCCATGCCGGCCGAGACCGACGGCAGTTGCTCGCCGGCCACTACCTGACGGGCAGCGCGGCTTTGCTCGAGCCTGGCAGCGGCGATCTTCAGATCGAGGTTGGCGGCGCTGGCCCGGTCGATCAGCGAGGACAGCAGAGGGTCGTTGAACACCTCCCACCAGCGCTCCCGAATCTGCACCGCCTGCGGTTTGCTTGTGCCCTGTTCGCCCTGAACCGGCAGCCAGTCAACTTGGGCCTGCGTTTTGGGCGGCTGAAAATCATGGCCCACCTGACAACCAGCGAGCATCATCACCGCCGCCGCTGCAAGCCACATAAAGCGCTTTGTGGGAGTGAGCTTGCTCGCGAAGAGGCCGGTACATCCAACACATTTCTGTTGTTCGTGACTGAGTATTCGCGAGCAAGCTCGCTCCCACAGGTTCGGTTTCTGGTCGTCCTTGCTCATCGTGCGCTGACCTCTTGCCCGGCCACGCCGTGGGTATCGATCGCCGCCTGCACCGACATCCCCACCCGCAACTTGCCGATCAGCGGCTGCCCCTGGTCGAGGACGATCTTGACCGGCAGGCGCTGCACCACCTTGGTGAAGTTGCCGGTGGCGTTGTCCGGCTTGATTGCGGCGAAGGTCACGCCGGTGGCCGGCGCGACGCTTTGCACATGGCCCTTGAGGGTTTCATTGGAGAAGGTGTCGACCCGCACCTCCACCGCTTGCCCGGGCGCGACGTGGGTCAGCTGGGTTTCCTGGAAGTGCCCGACCACGTACACCTGATCCAGCGGCACCACCGACAGCAGGCGCGTGCCCGGCGTCACGTAGTTGCCGATACGCACGCCGCGCTCACCGACCATCCCGTCCACCGGCGCGACAATGCGGGTGTACGACAGCTGCAGTTGCGCCTGATCGCGAGCGGCCTGGGCGCGTTTGAGCCCGGCCTCGGCGGCGTGCTGTTGCGCAGTGAAGACGTCGACCTGCTTGCGATCGGCGGCCAGCGAGGCGATGGCACTGTTCTGCCGCGCTCGGGCGGTGTCGATGCGGTTGCGCGCCTGTTGCGCGTTCTGCACGGTGCCCGCGCCCATGCCTGCCAAGTGGGCGTAACGCGCCTGTTCCTGTTCGGCAAAGGTCACTTCGGCCTTGCTCACCTCAACCGTGGCCTGGGCCTGGGCAATCACCGACGCCTGACGCTGCAGCACGGCGCTGGCCTGCTCGAACTGCGCCTGGGCGGCCAGCACTTCAGCCTCGGACGCCGCCAGGGCGGTCTGAAAATCCCGGTCATCGATCACCGCCAGCAATTGCCCGGCCTTGACCCGCTGGTTGTCCTCCACCAGCACCTGGCTGATGAAACCCGCAACCTTGGGCGCGACATTGGAGTAATCCGCCGCAACGTAGGCGTCATCGGTGCTCTGTTGCCCGCGTTCGCCGGTGAAGCCGTAGATGCCCAGCGCCGCCACCGCGATCACGGCGCCACACAGGGCCAGGGTCTGTTTCGAAGTCATGCTCATGAAAGGGTTCTCGAAGTTCTCAGAAGGTAGTCAGGCACCGGCACGCGGCGGGTACACGCGGCTCGGCATCAGGGGGATGAGCAGGATCAGCGCGGCAGCCACCCAGCCCATGCAGTAATAGAGATCGATGCTGGTCAGGGTCACGACCTGCTCATGGATGCGGTGGGCCAGGGACGCCGCCGAATCCTGGCCCGCGAGTTCCGGCGAGTTGCCCAGGCGGTCCACCAGCATGTTCGAATGAAAGTGCTGACGGGCGGTGGTCAAGGCGTCCAGTACGCCGGTGGCGACCACCGAGGCCAGGCCACGCACCGTATTGAACCAGGCCGAAGCAAAGGGGCCGTCCGGCGGTGCGATACCGCCCGTGGCCTGCATCAGCAACGGCATCACCGCCATCGGCTGCCCCAATACTTGCAGCAGTTGCAGGCTGTAGAAATTGTCGCGAATCCACTCGGGGCTCATCTGCGTTGCGGCAAAGCAGTACAGCGACAGCAACCCCAGGCCTGCGGTCAGCACCCAGCGGCAATCGACCCGGCGGATGTTGCACAACGCGGCCACCAACGGGAGCGCCAGCAGTTGCGGGATGGCCACCAGCAGCATCATCGGCGCGGTCTGCAACGCGCGATAACCATGAACCTGGGCCAGGTACGACGCCGGAATGGAACCGGTGGCGGTCAGCACCACCAGCACCCCGCCCAAAGTGATCAGGGCGTGGGACAGGTTGAGGTTGGAGAGCATCTGCAGCTTGAAGAACGGCACCGGGGTGAACCATTCGTTGAGCATGAACAAGGCCAGCAGCACAACGCCGCCGCTCAACAGGAAGGTAATGAGCCCCGATTCGAACCAGTCCAGACGATTGCCCTGCAACAGCCCCGTCACCAGCATGCAGATGGCCGGGGCGCCGAGCAGCACGCCGCGCCAGTTGAAGTCCTTGAAGCGCTCAAGGCGCAGCGGGTCCTGAGGGATGCCGTGGGCGATGGCGATCATCGCTACCAAACACGGCGTAATGACCTGCCAGAAGGTCCATTGCCAGTTGAAGTACTCCGTCCACAACGCCGCCAATGGCGTGCCCAAACTCGGCGCGAAAGTGGCGGTCAGCGCGTAGCCGGCCAGGCCGTAGAGCTTGATGTCCGGCGGCAGGAAACGCAGGGCCACGGTCATCAGCATCGGCGGCAGGCAGCCGGCCGCCAGGCCTTGCAAGGCGCGCAGCAACAGAAAACTCTGGTAGTCCGGCGCCAGTGGGCAGAGCAACGCCAGCAGCACGAATGCCGCAATGGCCCCAAGGGTAAAGCGGCGCAACGACAGCGTGACCGCGAACCATGGCGCAAAGGCCGTCGCTGTCAGTGAGGTGGCCGAATACAGCGAAGTGACCCAGGTGCCTTCATCGAAGCCGATGAACATCGCCCCGCGAATGTCCGACAGCGCGATGCGCGTCACGCCCTCGTTGATGCCCGCTACCAGCACGGCCAGCAGCACGCCCACCAGACCGATGATGGTTTGCAGGCCGAACGCGGCGGGTGCGGCGACCTTCGGCGGCGCGATGTGCGCGGCGGCGGTCACGGCAAGGCTCGCTGCGCTGCATCCGCGTAACGGATGAAGTGGTCAGAAGGCATGGAAAACTCCGGGAACAGGTCAATTCCCGGTAGTTTAAAAAGCCCCGACATGAAGAAAAATTTACATTTGGGCAGTGTATGAGTGCGTCAGACGCACGAATCATCCATGACTGCTGTTTGCAAACGCATCACCGGCGAGCGTGCTCGCTGTCCCAGAACCGCTTGTACATCCCCAGCTTGCGTTTCAGCGGTCGCGACAGCCGCGCCTCCTCCTTGCCCAGCTTGAACGCCAGCAGTTTCAGGCCATTGCGCAGCAGCGACGCGGGCCACAGGTAAAACCTGCGCAGGCCGAGAAAATCCAGCTCCGAGCGCACATAACGCAGCCCTTCGGCCCGGGCGCCGCCGAACCGGGCATGAATCCACGACTCGCGGGCCTGAAACACGCCGATGTCGAAGTAACGGCGAAACTCTTCGCGCAAGCTGTAGTTGTGGGAATGCCGGCACACCGCCGAGCCCTGATAGGCGACTTTCCAGTGCGACAGCAGCATCTTCGCCGCCACGTACATGTCTTCGGAGAGGATCACATGCCGTGGAAATCCACCCACCGCGCGCAGGGCGTTGCAGCGATAGGCGGCGAACGAGTTGGACATGAACGGCACCTTGATCCCCAGTTCCGGAACATCGGCCAGGCTCTTGACCCGTGACACCGGCGGGTAGTTGAACCAGCGCGCGTGCTGCGACAGCACCGTGGCCTCCAGATGCGGCACCTGGCGGCCGCAGACTGCGCCCACCAGCTGGTCCTCGAAAGGCTCGAGCAGCATCTCCACCGCGCGGGGGTCTTCCAGATAGGCGTCCTGGGTCAGGTAGACCAATACATCGTATTGAGGGTATCGGTCGGCCATCATCTGCCGGGTGGCGCCGTGATTGAACGCCTTGGGCTCGATCTGCACCACCTGGCTGCAGCGCGAGCGCGCCAGCTCCAGGGTGCCGTCCGTGGAGCTGGAATCGACGATCAGCGTATCGAATTCAGCGGTCTGGGCCCACAGGGACGTGAGCAATCGCTCAAGTTCCCGGCGTCCGTTATAGGTGGGAATAACGCAGGCGACGCGCAAAGACTGCATAACAATACTCCGGAGCAACGACATGATGCCCATTTGTCATGACACTCTTTTGAGGGTAGCGCAGGATCCAGATTTTGGATCCAACCGCTCGTCAGCCCATCACCTCGCTCAACGGAATGAAGTCCAGCAAGTCGCCTTCGGCCACCGTCGTGCCTTCGATCACCTCGATCAGGCCATCGGCCCAGGCCGCGCTGCGCAGCACACCCGAACTCTGGTTGCGGTAGGCGATCAGCCGGCCCTGCTCCAGGCGCCCGCGCAGGTACTCGCGGCGGTTGCCCGGCTTGGGCCAGACGAACCCGGCAGGCACCTTGAACTTGAGCGGCGTGACCTGCTGCACACCCAGTCTGCGCAGCAGATAAGGCCGCGCCAGCAGCGCGAAGGTCACCAGGGTCGAGGCCGGGTTGCCCGGCAGGCCGATCACCGGCACGCCACGGTAATGACCGAAGGTCAGCGGCTTGCCCGGCTTGATCGCCAGTTTCCACAGGGCGATCTCGCCTTCCTCGCGCAGGGCATGGCCGAGGAAATCCGCCTCGCCCACCGATACGCCGCCGGTGGACAGGATCAGGTCCACATCCCCCAGCGCGCCCAGTGCCGCGCGGGTCTGCTCAAGATTGTCCGGCAAGATGCCCGCATCCACCACCTCGCAGCCCAGGCGCTTGAGCCAGATGCACAGCAGCACGCGGTTGCTGTTGTAGATCTGCCCTGGCCCCAGCGCCTGGCCCGGCTCGATCAGCTCGTCACCGGTGGACAGCACCGCCACCCGCGCCCGCCGCTTGACCTGCAGATGGCCGAGGCCCAGCGTCGCCGCCAGCCCCAGTTCTACCGGGGTCATGACGGTGCCGGCATCCAGCACCTTGTCGCCGACCGTGGTTTCCTGGCCCTTGGGGCGGATGTTCAGGTCGACGCTCAGGGTTTCGAGGAAACGCACCCGCTCATCGGCCTGAACCTCGGCGTTTTCCTGCATCTCGACGCAATCGGCGCCTTCCGGCACCGGCGCGCCGGTGAAGATCCGCGCGCAGGTGCCCGGCTGCAATGGCAACGGCGCCTGCCCGGCGAAAATCCGCTGGCTCACCGGCAAGGGCTCGCCGGTCCAGTCGGCCACGCGCAGGGCGTAGCCGTCCATGGCGCTGTTGGGCCAAGGCGGCAGGTCCAAGGTGGAAATCAGGTCGTCGGCCAGCACCCTTCCTTGAGCATCGGCCAGGGCCACGGTTTCGCTCTCGAGAATCGGCGCCGCCTCGGCCAGGCTCATCAGCTGCGCCATGGCCTCTTCGACCGGCATCAGGCCGCGCACTTCAGGCTTGCTCATCGGCGCTCACCCACGGGTCGCGCAAGGTTCGGCCTTTTTCAGGTGCGGCACGAAGTTGCACGGGCGGAAACTGTTGTTCAGCTGATCGGCCAGAATGCCGTCCCAGCCGGTGCGCACCGCATTGGTCGAACCCGGCAGGCAGCACACCAGCGTACCGTTGGCCAGGCCCGCCAGAGCGCGGGACTGAATGGTGGAGGTGCCGATGTCGGCCACCGAGATCTGCCGGAACAACTCGCCGAAGCCTTCGACCTGTTTGTCCAGGAGGCAAGCCACCGCTTCCGGGGTGCTGTCGCGGCCAGTGAAACCGGTGCCGCCGGTGATCAGCACCACTTGCACTTCGTCGTCGGCGATCCAGGTCGCGACCTGGGCGCGGATCTTGTACAGGTCGTCCTTGAGCAGCACGCGCTCGATCAGGCCGTGCCCGGCGGCGGTCAGGCGGTCGACGAACATCTGCCCGGACGTATCGTTTTCAAAGGTGCGGGTGTCGCTGACGGTCAGCACGGCGATGTTGAGCGGCACAAAAGGAGTGTCAGCCTTGGCTTTCATGGGGCAGGTCCGGTTGTAGGGGAAACAGAGCGGTGTTATATCACAGCACCCCTTTTTTCTCTGCCCGACACCTGCACAAGGAGCCCGCATGACTGCCACCTGTGACCTCGCGCCCTGCTCGATCCTGCTGCTGGCCGGCGGTCGCGGCCAGCGCATGGGCGGACGCGACAAGGGCCTGCTGAGCTGGCGCGGCGAGCCCTTGATCGCCCATCTGCAGCGCCTGACCCGGCCCTTGACCGACGATCTGATCATCTCCTGCAACCGCAATCTCGATCAGTACGCCGCCTTCGCCGACCGCCTGGTGCACGACGACCAGAGCGACTTTCCCGGCCCCTATGCGGGCATTCGCGCGGGCCTGGCGGTGGCCCGGCATGAATACGTGTTGGTGATGCCTTGCGACTCGCCGCTGCTGGACCTGCAACTGCTGCAGGACCTGCGCTCCAGCGCCGCTGCGCATCCCGGCAAACCGGTGATGGTGCGCCAGGGCGAGCAATGGGAGCCGCTGCTGTGCTGCATCCCCACGGCCCACGCGCCCGTGTTCGAGCGCCACTGGCAGGAGGGCCAGCGCAGCCCGCGGCGGACCATGGCCGAGCTGGGCGCGGTGGCGTTGCAATGCCCGGCGGGTGATCCACGGCTGGCCAATCTGAACACGCCTGAACTTTTGATGCAGATCAGCCCCTGAACGCTCGTACCAACTTTCATGGAACTTTGCCGGTAACCCCTGCGTCAGAAACGTTACTACACAAAGAATCACCCTCGGAGACACAGTAATGAAACAACGGACTATCCCCGCCGCCCTCCTGCTCGCACTTGGCCTGGCCACCCTCGCCGGTTGCTCGTCGCCAACGGTGATCACGCTCAACGATGGCCGCGAAATCCAGGCCACGGACACGCCGAAGTACGATGACGAGTCCGGTTTCTATGAGTTCAAACAACTCGACGGCAAGGAAACCCGCATCAACAAGGATCAGGTTCGTACCGTCAAAGAGCTGTGATGCCAGGCTGAACCCCAAAAAGACCCGCCTTGATGGCGGGTCTTTTTTTGCCTGGAAATTTTCATAATCCCGATCCGGCCCCCATCTGTAGGAGCGAATTCATTCGCGAATGCTCCAGCATCCAACGCATATGTGTCGATCGGACCCTTTTCGCGAATGAATTCGCTCCTACAGGATTTGCGCACGACTAAGGGTTCGTGTCCGACTCTGGATTGATTTTCCCCGGCAACCTCTCAATAATCCCTCCCCGTTGAAAATCATTCTCTTTTGATACTCCTTCGCAGGTAAGCGGCTTCCCATGTCCAATCCTCCTTGCACCTTCGTCGAGCAGCTGTACGGCGAGCATCACGTCTGGCTGCGGCAGTGGCTGGGGTGGCGGCTGGGGTCCAGGGCGGATGCCGCCGACCTGGCCCAGGACACCTTCGTGCGCCTGCTGCTCAAGCCGGTACAACCGGTGTTCGAAAATGCGCTGGCAGCAAGAGGTTATCTGCGCAAGATCGCCAATGGCATGTGCATCAACCTCTGGCAGCGCCGGGAGATCGAACAGGCCTGGCTCGACACGCTGGCCGCGCAGCCGCAGGGCTGCATGCCCTCGGCCGAGCACAGTGCGGCGGTGCTCCAGGCGTTGCAGGAAGTCGGCCAGATGCTCATCGAATTGCCGGCCAAGGCCGCCCAGGCCTTCGTGCTGGCGGTGGTGTGTCAGATGACCGACCGCGAAGTAGCCGCCGAGCTGGGCGTTTCCGACCGCATGGTGCGCAAGTATGTGGCGCGGGCGATGCTCGGCTGCCTGCAGTTGCAGGCCGCGAGCGAAGCCGAGGCGCTGTACGCCGAGCCGCTGTGCTGATGGCTGCGCAACCGGCGTTCAAGGTGATGGAACAGGCTGCCGAGTGGTACGCCGAGCTGCGCTGTGGCGAGGCCGATGCGGCGCAACATGCAGCGTGGCGCCACTGGCTCGAAGCCGACCCTGCCCACCGCACCGCCTGGGACGCGGTGCAATCGATCAGCCGCCGCTTCGATCCCTTGCAGCACGCCCCGGATCGACGCCACGCGGCGGACAACCTGCTGCTGGCCAACCAGCGCGTTCGCCGCCGCGCGGTGCTGCGCAGCATCGCCCTGCTCGCCGGGGCCGGTGCGATGTGGTCGAGCTGGCGCCTGACGCCGCTGCCGATCTGGGGCGCCAGCCTGGTAGCCGACTACCGCAGCGGCATCGGCGATCTGAAAAAGGTGCAGTTGCCCGATGGCACTCGGGTCTGGCTGAACACCACCACCGCCTTCGACATCGACTTCTCAGGTGCAACCCGCTCACTGCGCCTGCTGATGGGCGAGGTGCTGATCGACACCGCCCACGATGCCCGGCGCCCGTTTATCGTCAGCACCGCCCAAGGCCGCTTCCGCGCGCTGGGCACCGAATTCAGCGTGCGCTTGCACGATCGGCAGACGGAGCTGACGGTGTTCGCCGGCGCCGTCGAGGTGAGCCGCCTGGACAGCAGCGAAACCCGGATCATTCCCGCTGGCAGACAACAGCGTGTCGGCGCCGGTGCACTGGCCGACCCGACAGCGGCGGACCTGGCCCGCCAGGCCTGGTCACGGGGCATGCTGCTGGCCCAGGACGTCCCGCTGGGCGAGGTGCTGGACGAACTGTCGCGTTATTGGCTCGGCCACATTTCGGTGGACCCGGCAGTCGCGCAGCTGAAGGTGTTCGGCAACCTGCCCCTGCGCGATGTCGACGCCGCGCTGTCGTTCCTCGCTTCCTCGTTGCCGATTGAAGTAGACCGCCGCCTGTCGTGGTGGACCACGGTGCGCGGAAAAAACAGCAACGCCTGAAATAATCTTGCCGATGCGGTTCCGCTTTTGTGCGCCTCGCCGGGTTAAGGGGATGAATCCCTACTCATCTCATCGTCTCGAGGACAAGGAACCGATGTTGTATCGCCCCAAACGCGCGCCCTTCACCGCCCCCGTAGGCCTGTGCGCCGCCCTGCTGAGCGTCGCCGCTGTTTCGCTTCCAGCCACGCCTGCGCTGGCCGCAGAAACCGCCACCCGCCAATACGACATTCCTGCCGGCGGCTTGAGCAACGTGCTGTCGCGTTTCGCCAGCGAATCGGGCATTTACCTGGTGGGCCTGAGCGAGATGGCCCAGGGGCGCAGCAGCCAAGGCCTGCACGGCCGCTATGAAGTGGACGCGGGCCTGACCATGCTGCTGGCCGGCACCGGCCTGGCCGCACAACGGACCGGCGACAATCAGTACCGACTGCAGGCGGCCAGCACCTCGGCCATGGAACTGAGCGCGATCAACGTCAATAGCCGCCTGGGCACGACCACCGAAGGCACGGGCTCCTACACCACCGGCTTGATCACCCTCGGCAAGGGCGAACACAGCATCAAGGAAACGCCGCAGTCGGTAACCGTCATCACCCGCAAGCGCATGGACGACCAGAACCTCAACACCATCGAGCAGGTGCTGGGGCAAACGCCCGGGGTGACCGTCGCAGGCTCGCCCATGGGTGGCAGTTATTTCTTCTCCCGCGGTTTCAGGATGGACGCGCCGTTCCAGTACGACGGCGTGCCCCTGGACGTCGGCGCCAACTACGTACAGGCCAACAGTTTCAGCAGCGACATGGCCTTCTACGACCACGTGGAATTCCTGCGTGGCGCGGCGGGCATGATGCAGGGCGCGGGCACCCCGGCTGGCGCAGTGAACCTGGTGCGCAAACGCGGCCAGAGCACACCGACCACCACCCTCACGTTGTCGGGCGGCACCTGGGACAACTACCGCACGCAAATCGACGTCGGCGGTCCGCTTAACGAAACCGGCACCCTGCGCGGCCGGGCGATCGTCGGCGAACAGAGTCGCCACTATTTCTACGACTACGGCAAGCGCGAAGACCAGGTCGCCTACGGCGCGCTGGACTATGACTTCAACGACGACACCACCGCCGGCATCGGCCTAGCCTACGAAAAGCTGCAGGCCACGCCCTGCTTCGGCGGCTTGCCCAGCTACAGCGACGGCTCGGACATCAAGCTCAAGCGCTCCACCTGCCTGGGCGCCAGCTGGAACCACTGGGACAGCGAGCGCACGACTGTTTTCGCCGACGTCAAACACCGGCTGAACGAGGACTGGAATGCACGCCTGGCTGGGACTTGGACCCACAACCAGCAGAACATGAAATACGTGCAAGGCGCAGGTTCGGGCACGGTTGCACCAGGCGCGACCTCATCATCGCTACAGGCCTTGGGTGCGTTGTTCGACTATGACTCGGTTGACTACGGCTTCGACGGTTATCTGGATGGCAAATTCCGCGCCTTTGGCCTTGAGCACCAACTGACCGTCGGCGCCAACACCAGCTATTCCCATAGTCACGACGTCTGGGCGCTGTCATTCCTGCAAGAACGTGAGGACATCTTCAATCCCACCCATTTCACCCAGCCCAGCGACAGCGATATCGTCGACAACAGCTATCGGGGCGGCGCGCCGTACCCGAGCAAGACCACGGTCAAGCAACAGGGCGCCTACGCCAACCTGCGCCTGAAACTGGCTGAGCCCTTGACGTTGGTGCTGGGAGGGCGAGTCAGCGACTGGCACTACACCAACGACAGCCATGCCTTTGGCGTCGCGCCCACCGACGAGCGCCGGGAAACCGGTCAGGTCACGCCCTTCGCAGGCATCTTGCTGGACATCACGCAAAACCTGACGCTGTACGCCAGCTACGCCGACGTGTTCCAGCCCCAGTCCGACATCGATGCCAACGGCAAAGTGCTCGATCCCAAGACGGGCAAGAACTACGAGCTGGGAATCAAAGGCGAGTGGTTCGATGGTGCACTCAATGGCTCGGCGAACCTGTTCCGCACGTACCAGGAGCACGCTGCGGTCGCCATCGACGACGCTACAATCTGCGCCTCCTGCTCGGCCGACAGCGGCAAGATCCGAGCCCAGGGCGTAGAGCTGGAACTCAACGGGTCGCCTCTCGACCGCTTGCAGGTCAGCGCGGGTTACACCTACACCACCACCGAAACCCTGAGCCCGGTGGACAGCCTGAACGTGGCAGTGAGCAACGGCAACACTTACAACACTCTGATCCCGCGCCATTCGCTGCGGCTGTGGACCGACTATCAGCTCGCCGATGACCTGAGCCGCTGGACCGTGGGTGGTGGCGTCACAGCCCAGAGCGAAATCTCGCGCCTGAACGGGGTCAAGACTGAACAGCCAGGCTACGCGCTGTGGAATGCACGCGTTCAATACCGCATCGATGACCATTGGAGCGTGGCGCTCAACGGCAACAACCTGTTCGACAGGACCTACTACGCGACCGTCGGTAATCGCACTGGCGGCAACTACTACGGTGACCCGCGCAATTACATGGTCACGCTCAAAGGCAGTTTCTGAGCCAGCTTCCAGATCTGGCTCTCAAGTCGCCAGCCGATAATCCGTCGGCAGCGGCCCGAAGGCTTCGGCGTAGATCTCGCACAACCAGTCGATGAACACCCGCACCCGCGGCGACAGATGCCGATGGTGCGGGTACATCGCCGACAGCGACAGGCCGGGGCTGGGCCAGTCGCTCAAGACCTCGACCAGGCGCCCGTCCTGCAAATACTCCTCCAGATGAAAGCGCGGCACCTGAATCAGGCCGCAGCCCTGTAGCGCGCACACCACGTAACTCTCCGCCTCGTTCACGGCCATCCAGCCGTCCAGATGAAATTCGCGGATCTGGCCGTCCACCAGCAACTCCAGCGGGTAATCCACTGCGCCGTTGCTGGCGAAGAAGCGCACGGCCTGATGGGCCGCCAGGTCGTCCGGTGTTTTTGGCATGCCGAAGCGGGCCAGGTATTCGGGGCTGGCGCAGATCACCTGCGGCATCACTGCCAGCGGCCGCGCAACCAGTGTCGAGTCCTTCGGCGTGCCGGCACGGATCACGCAATCGACGCCCTCGCGCACCAGGTCCACCAGGCGGTCGCCGCCACTGACGGTCAGGTCTATACCGGGATAGCGGCTGCGAAATTCATTGACTCTGGGCAACACCACGCGGGTGGCGTGGGTGCCGTGCATGTCCACCCGCAGCACGCCGCGAGGGCTTGCCGCGACATGGCGCAGGGACGACTCGGCGTCGTCCAGCTCGCTGAGCACGAACACGCAGCGCTCATAGAACGCCTGCCCGTCGACCGTGGGCCGCACGTGCCGCGTGGTGCGTTCCAGCAGGCGGATGCCCAGCCTGGCTTCCAGCTCCTTGATCGCGTGGGTAGCCGTGGCCCGGGGAATGCCCAGCACCGCCGCCGCGCGGCTGAAGGAGCTGAGTTCGACGATGCGGGTGAACAGCTGAAGCGACTCGAAGCGGTCCATGAATTGTTGTCTGCAGTTGAATTGATTTGGCAATTTAGCGGGATTTATCCGGTACACGCAAACAAGCAGAATCGTTTCCAAGGGCAGACAAGCCCACTTTGAATCAGGAGAACCCCATGAACGAGCAAACGCAAAAGACCGCCATCGTCACCGGTGGCTCCCGTGGCATCGGCAAAGCCATCGCCCTGCGCCTGGCCGCCGACGGTTTCGCGGTGGCAATCAACTACAGCAGCAATGCCGGCAAGGCCGAAGAAACGGTGAAAGCCATTGAAGCCGCAGGCGGCAAGGCCATCGCCATCCAGGGCGACGTCGGCAACCCGCAGGACGTCGTGGCGCTGTTCGACGGCGCAAAACAGGCGTTCGGCCGCATCGACGTGGTGGTCAACAGCGCCGGCGTGATGAGCATGGCGCCGATCAATGAAAACAGCCTGGCGGACTTCGACCGGATGATCGCCACCAACCTGCGTGGCGCGTTTCTGGTCTTGGGCCAAGCGGCGGCCCAGGTGGAAAGTGGCGGGCGCATCATCGCCCTGACCACCAGCGTGATCGCCAAGTCGTTCCCGTCCTACGGCCCTTACATTGCCTCCAAGGCCGGCGTCGAAGGCCTGGTGCATGTACTGGCCAACGAACTGCGCGGCCGGCAGATCACGGTCAATGCCGTGGCACCGGGGCCGGTGGGCACCGAGCTGTTTTTCGAAGGCAAAAGCGCTGAGCAGATCAAACACATCACCAGCCTCGCCCCGCTTGAACGCCTGGGCACGCCCGAAGACATCGCCGCTGCGGTGGCCTTCCTCGCCGGGCCCGATGGCGGCTGGATCAACTCCCAGGTACTGCGCGCCAACGGCGGCTTTGCCTGAGTCATCTTTTTACTTCCCTTACCGACCCACGAGGACACTGACATGCCATTTGCCAACTTCAAATTCCCTGAAGGGATGATCTCCGCCGAACGCAAGGAAGAAATCATTCACCGCACCACCGCCATGTTCGTCGAATACTTCGGCGAAGGCGCCCGCCCCTATTCCATGGTGCTGGTGGAAGAAGTGGCGGACGGCGGCTGGGGACGCGCAGACGAAACCCTGACCCTGGAAAAGGTCGGTTTGCGCCGCCCCCAGGAGTAACCGCCATGAACCGGCTCTGGGCGTTGTACCGCAACGGCACGCTGCTTGAACCGGGCCTGTACGCCATGCTGCGGGTGGCCTTTGCGGCCATCCTCTTCACCCATGGCCTGCCCAAGGCCGTGGGTGACGCCCACGGTTCGATGGCCAATCCCATGGCCTCGTCAATCAACCTGATCGAAAACGTCATGGGCCTGCCCTTCGCCCCGCAACTGGCGCTGCTGGTGATGATGCTGGAAACCGTCGGCGCGGTGATGCTCGCCTTCGGCTTCGCCACCCGCATCGTCGCCCTGCTGCTCGCCCTGGAGATGGTCGCGATCAGCTACGCCATGGGCCCGACCTGGGCGTGGATCGACCGCGGCATCGAGTACCCGGTGCTGATGGGCTTTCTGGCGAGCTATATGTTCGCCCGGGGCAGCGGTGCGTTCGGGCTGGATGCGTATCTTGGGCGGCGTTTTGCGTGATGCATTTAAAACCCGAGGGTTACTTAATACGCACTTAATAAACTCAGCGCGCCAGCCATCGTCTCACAACACTATCCAGTGCAAAGGGCCCGGCTCCGCTTATCATCAGCGACACAATACCGGCCACATACAATAGGTCCGTTTCATAACCCGGCTGCCCGAAATGAGCGCCACTGGCGTCATACGACAAAATCTTGATCGAGCTGAATCCGTAAGGCAGATGCACAGTAAATATCGCCACCAGCAACACGATAATCATTGGAATACTGGCCAGCGTAATAAAAGCGCCGAGCAATATGGCAAGTCCACCGAGAATTTCCACCGCCACCGTTGCCCACGACAACAATGAAGCAAAGGGCAGGCCCATGGCCTGGAGTACGACAGTGAAGGTCTCAGGTCCTCTCAATAATTTGGCAAACCCATGGGCCATGAAGCCATAGCCGACGATCAGCCGAATGGCGACAGGCGCCCAACGGCGCAGAGTTTGCGGGTTGGAGAAGCCCATCAGGGCGTTGATCAGGGCGCGATGGCGACGGGCGAACGCAGAGAATGAACTCATGCTGACGGTCCTCTTCTGGCAGGTCATCAATCGGTAATTGGGGAGAACTTACTGCTGTTGGTTGCAGTTATAGTTCCAGGTTTTATAGGAATAGGTTTGCTGTTGACCCTGGGAATCCTTGTAGGTCATGACGGCATCAGTGATACCGCAAGGCACTGGATCGACAGACACACTGAGCACTTCCTGAATATCCGGTATCTGCGAGGCATTCACCGTTTGAATCCCAAGAAAAAGCACAGCAAACAGCATCATGATTTTCATGCGCATGGTGATATCTCGACTGAACTAATGAGATAGTCACTCTGGGATCAGGGCGTTAAGTCATCGTTAACGCCCTTGAACGGGAAAGATATTCAAAAATGAAGAATTATTTAGTCGCCGATACCTTATTGCGCGACGGAAGAAGTGCAACCGCGATCCCGCCCAGCACCACCGCAGAAGCAATGACCAGACGCAGGGTCATCGGCTCGCTGAGCAGCAACACCCCACCCGCCGAAGCGATGATCGGCACGCACAGCTGCAGGGTCGCGGCCTGTTGCCCGGCCAGGTGCCTGACCACCGAGTACCACGCCGCATAACCGGCACCCGACGCCACGACGCCCGACCCCAGCGCATACAACACACCCGCCACGCTCAGGTGAGGCAGGCCGTTGAGGGCGATGATCAGCAATAGAAGCGGCAGGAACACCAGGCTTCTGAGGAAATTGCCTGCGGTGTCGACCAGCGGTGTCGACGACGCTTTGCCAAGCAACGAATACGCGCCCCACGCCGCGCCCGACACCACCATCACCAGCGTACTGCCCAAAGGCGGCGCGCTCGCTCCCGGCAACAGCAACATCACAAGCCCGGCAAAGGCGATGGGCATCCCGAGCATTACCCTGGGCCTGAGCTTCTCGCCGCCCGCCCAGCTGCACAGGAACATGGTGATCTGCACCGAACCGAACAGCACCAGCGCACCGGGCCCCGTCTCCAGGTGCACATAGGCCACCGAAAACAGATACGCGTACAGATACAGTGCCAGCCCGCCCTTCCAGCTACCGCCGACCCTGGCAGCCGGCAGTTTGCGCCGCAGCAACCAGAGCAACGCCAGGCAGCCGCTGGCCAGGCGAATGGCGGTGAACACCTCGGGCGCAATCCCCTCCTGCTTGAGAGCCAAGCGGCACAGAATCGAGTTGGCGCCGAAGGCGACAAGGCTGAACACCGCCAGCCAGATCCATGATTTCCCCGCCCATGGGGCGGCTGTTCTTATTGTTCTTTCGTTCATTCTCAGGGTGGTCCCGTTTAGAAATGACGTGTTGGGGTGAAGCCGCTGCTCAGTCCTCGACCTCTTGTGAAGGTACGAAGCGCAACACGCCGACGAATTCGCTGCCCTTCCCGGCCTCGCGATCCGAGGGATGCTGCACGCCGTCACAGACCATGACTTCGGCGAAATCGAACGGGCTGACGCCGTCCAGGCAGGCGGCGTTGATGCCGAATTGCTCGGGGTTGGAGCGGCGCTGGTGATGGGTGTAGATGCCGCAGCGGGAGCAGAAGTAGTGCTTCGCGGTGTTGGTGTGGAACTGGTAGAGCGTCAGTGCCTCGGCGCCTGCGGTGATCTGAAAGTCCTTGAGCTGCGCACTGACCGCCACCGCGCCACGCATGCGGCAGTAGGTGCAGTTGCAGCGGCGGGCGGTGTTCAGGCCGTCGGTCAGGCGTACATGGAAACGTACGGTGCCGCAGTGGCAGCGGCCTTGGTATTGGTTTTGATCGGCTTGCATGGGCTTACGTCTCATGTGGGATGAGTGGGCCGATGATAGTGCATTCTTCAGGCTTCGTTACTTCGTTGCGGCGAAGATCAAAGGCGCTCTTCCTAACGTCAGACCTGTTTCGACTTCGTCGAGTTACTTGGAAAAGCCCCAAGTAACCAAGGGCTTTTGCTCCTGGTTTGGCCTGCACCCAAGTCGCGATTTGTGGTGTCTGAACTTTTTGTGCACGAAGATCAAAAGCAACGGCAACGGCAACGGCAACGGCAACGGCAACGGCTTCGCGAGCAAGCTCACTCCTACAGGGTCGGGTTGAGCCACGATTCGGCAGACGACAACAACCCCGTAGCAGCACGGCTTGCCGGCGGTCTGGCGCGTAGCGGCAGCAAATCCGGTACACGCGGTCTGCCTGACAAGGCCAAGTCGCCTGATTTTACTGCCGCTGCGCGCCAGAACGCCGGCAAGCCGGACTGCTACGGGGACGGCGTTAGCCGGTCGATGGCGTTAGCCATTTGCTTTTGATTTTGATCTTCGTGCGCGCAGGTTCAGACACCACAAATCGCGACTTGGGTGCAGGCTGAATGGAGCTCTCGTGGAGTGGGACGAGCGACAGGATGTCGCGAGAGGCGCGTGGGCCATGGATGGCCCTTTCGCGCCGTGCCCACGGAACGAGAGCGGAATGAAGGAAGTCCGACGCAGTCGGACCCAAACCAGGAGCAAGACCCCTTGGTTACTTGGGGGTCTTTTCCAAGTAACTCGACGAAGTCGAAACAGATCTGACGTTAGGAAGAGCGCTCTTGATCTACCGGGCCGAGA